>CAYPWI010000095.1:0-7311 GCA_964414395.1 uncultured Ruminococcus sp. | reverse complement strand
AGCCGTTTGTGATATTTATATACATTTTGCCTTCAAATTTATAAAAGATAGTCATAATATCACTCCGGATCTTCATTCTTGCACGAGTTTGCTTCTTCCAATGAAACACGCTCTGATACATTTTCTATTATAACACTATATAGCAGATTTGTCAACTAAAATTTTCCCCGAAAATACTCTGCCGTCTCCCGAATATTGTTTTGCGGTTCAAGCAAAAATTCCCGAAGACGCTCTCCGGGAATTTCTAATTAAATTTTATCCGATGAAGGATTTATGCCCAACGCGCCGTCCTCGATGATCGGCATAGCTTTTGCCGCCATACCGGTTCTCGGGACCTTGTTTATCACTTCAAGGAACAGGTTCTGTATCACCTGTTCATAATCGAAGCCTATCTCCAGCACGCGTCTCTCGTCGGCGAAACCGCCAGCCATAGACCTGTGTCCGCCGCCCGTACCTATGCTTGAAAGCGCCTCGGACGCGATCTGCCCCGCGTCAAATTCCTCAAACTCGCTTCTCACGGAGAACTTGAACCCGCCCGAACGCCGAGTATATACGATAACGAAGGTCACCGCATCGATATCGAGGATAAAGTCCGAGACCGTCGCGATAAACGCGTCCGTACAATTGAAATCCAGAAACGCAAACGCCACGCCGTTGTAGATATCGATATTTCTCATGCTGTCGGCAAAAGCGTTCAGCTCTTCATATTGTATCTCTCCAGCCTGAAAATGACGTATCATCTGAGCGTCGCTCTTGGGGAAAAGATAGCCGTATATGTCCACATCCAGCTGTGTCACGCCGCGGGTGAAGTCACGGGTATCGCATTTCAGACCATACAGCAGAGCCGTCGCCACTTTTTCGGGCATCTTTATGCCGTTTTCACGATAATAATCCGCGATGATCGTCGCGCAGCTCCCTACGATGCGGATATCCTTGAATTTGTAGTCGTCCGTCTCGCAGAATACGGGGTGATGATCTATGCAAGCGACCTCATCACCTATAAGGTCTCTGATATTCGCGTTTCCCTTCTGAGAATCCACGGTGATTATATAGTCGCTTTCCCGCATATCAAGATTATCGTCGTCCGTTGTCATCTTGATGCCGAACGTCGCGACCATATTTTCCGTCGCGGTGCGGTCGATATTTCCATGGTGACAAATAAGGCTGACTATCCCGAATTCCTCCAGAAGCACCTGAAGCCCGTAAGCGCTTGCGATAGCATCCTGATCGGGAAAATTATGCGTCTGGATAAAAACCCGATGACCTTTTATCAATTCAACAAGTTCGCTTAAACGGGTCGACATAACAGGCTGTTCTCCTTCTTGTGTGATCTCACGTCGGCTTAAGACGGCAGAGCGCCGTATAAGCTTATATCTATTGTAACATATTTAAATACTTTTTTCAAGGGGAATTTCACATATTAAGGAAAAATTTTTATAACAAAGAAATAATCATTTTAAAATAACGCCTTGTTTTACAAAAATTTACAGAAATAAAAAAAGCACCGCGAAAAATAATAATCAAGAAGTACAAACAGAAACGAGCTGATCATATTGAAAAAGATCCTTTTAACACTGCTTGCGGCGGCGCTGCTGCAAACAAGCCCCGCGGCTTACGCGGAGAGCCTTGACGATAAAAAAATAGCCTGGGGTCTCGGCGCTTCTACCGACGAGGCGGGAAGACCTACCGACGCTGTAAACGCGCAGAACAAATACGGCGAGCTTCAAGGGCTGTTTGTCGGAGACGCGGACAAAAAGCGCCTCTGGCTGACGTTCGACGAGGGGTATGAAAACGGCTGCACCGCCGAGATACTCGATGTTCTGAAAGAGAAGAACGTCAAGGCGGTGTTTTTCGTAACGCTTGACTACGCGCAGAAAGAGCCCGAGCTTATCCGCCGTATGATAGACGAGGGGCATACCGTCGGGAACCACACCTGCACGCACCCCTCGCTCGCCGAATGTACACCCGACGAGATACGCGAGGAGCTTTCGGGGCTCCACAAATATATCAAGGACAACTTCGGCTATGATATGTACGTTATGCGCCCGCCCAAGGGAGAATTCTCCGAACAGGTGCTGGCTGTTGCCAAAGAGCTCGGCTACACGACCGTCTTGTGGAGCTTTGCCTATCAGGACTGGCTCACCGATAAACAGCCCGAGCCTGACTTTGCATTTGACCGCATAACCTCTAAAACCCACAACGGCGCTGTATATCTGCTTCACGCCGTCTCTCGGACAAACACGGATATTCTTGGAAGAGTTATAGATTTTTGGCATGAAAACGGCTATGTGATCACACCGATGTAATAGCCGCACACAAAAAACGCCCTCTCGGTCGGAAAGCCGAGAGGGCGATAATGTTACTGTTTATAAGCGCTTTTAATAGCCTCAAACACCTGCGCCGTCCGCGCTGATGGTCTTTCAAAGCACTGCGAGCTTACGAAACATAGCTTGCTGCCCGTTTCGAGAAGCTTGGTAAGCGTGGCGCTCTCGCGAAGCTCCTGTTCGGTGAGCGTGTCGGCGGCGATAATATACGCGGGGGACTGTTCCGTCAGCTCTTCCCAATAGTCCTCAAGCGTTACATAGCCGTCCCGCATACAGAGGTTTTCGCCGATAAGTCCCAAAACAGAGCTTTCAAAGGTATCCTTGCCCGCAAAGGTCTCTTTTCCCGTAATGTAGACAAAGCTCCCCTTCTCGATGCCGTCCGCAGCACTTTCCACAGCGGCACGAGCGTCAGCGCCGATCTTTTCAAATCTGCGAATACCGTCATCGGTGTTCTCTTTTCCGTAGAACGCCGCCGAAAATTCCTTATATAAAGCGGAATATCCGTCAAGATCCGAGGGCATGGGCGCTGTCAGCACATTTATCCCCTCCTGACCGAGAATGTAGATCTCACGCTCGGAAAGCGGCGAGAGCGTAAACACCGCGTCGGGCTTGAGCTCGATTATCGCGTCTATATCAGGATTTTCGGTACTGCCGACCCTCTTCGCGGAAAGTCCCTCGGGATAGTCGCAATAACTGCTTATCCCGACGAGCCTGTCCTCAAAGCCGAGCTCGCAAATGATCTCCGTCGCCGCGGGAGACAAGCTCACAGCCTTTTGCACGGCGCTTTTAAGCGTCACTCCGCAAGACTCACATGGGAAAACCGCGATCGCGGGCTCGGATACGCCGTCCGACACCACGATCTCCGATGGCTCGGGGGCTTTGTCGCAGCCCGAAAGCATCGTAACGCCGCACAATAAAGAAGATAGTAAGATTTTGGTAAAATTATTCATAAGCTATTTTCTCCGATTTAATACTCCAAATTAAGCGCTATTCTTCCGACAAGCCAGTCCACAAACTGCCGCGCCGTTCTCGGAGAACGCCCCGAGTGCCTGAGCGCGAACGTCTCCGCCGCCGTGTACAGCCGCTCTTCCGGGATATCTATACCCGCGTCCGCGGCGAGCTTGCCGACTATGTCGAGATAAACGCGTTTGTCGGGCTTTACGAACGTCACGAACAGCCCGAAGCGGTCGGCGAGCGACATACTCTCATCGATAGCGTCCGCTCCCGAGATCTCACGGTCCGCCGCCGTTTCGCGGACGATCTTGCGGCGGTTGGTGGTAGCGTAGATAAGCACGTTTTCGGGCTTCTGCGACAGCGAGCCCTCCAGCACAGCCTTCAAAATACCGAAACGGTCGTCGTTCTCGGAGAACGAAAGATCGTCTATCGTCACGATAAAGCGCATAGGATTGTTCTTAAGCGTCTTGAATAGGTCGGGTATCAGCGCGATATTGTTCTTGGAAACTTCTACCATTCTCAGGTCCTCGAACTCATTGAGGATCGCCTTGACGGTCGCCGATTTGCCTGTTCCGCGGTCGCCGTAGAGAAGAACGTTCTGCGCGGGTTTTCCGTTCATAAAGCACAGGGTATTATCCACTACCTGAGAACGCTGCATCTCGTAATTCTTGAGATCGGTGAGCCTTATGGGATCGGTCTGCTCTATGGGGATAAGCTCGCCGTTATAAGTGAACGCCTTGTATTTCGCGAAAATGCCGCTGCCGTGCTTTTTCGCGAAGTTCAGGAAAAAGTCCGCGTCATAATTGAAAGTACCGCAGTCATAATCGGGCAGGTCGGAGAATTCATCACAGCCGAAATGTCCCGAAAGGTGCTCCTTAAGGTTAGCCGATGAACATTCCGCGATCTCGCGTATAACGGAAAGATCGTATTCCACAGCCGCTCTTCCCCGCTCGGTCGGTTCTTTTGCTAAACCGCACAATACGGGGGAATTCGCGAACAGCAGCATATCCTTGAGATATTCCGAAAGTGTTTTGCCCGATAAGAGCAGCGCCGAAACAATCCGCGAATATAAATCTATGCTTTTTGAAGCGTTTTTCCCAAATATGCGCGAAAACGCGTACATCACGGGATCATCCTTTACGTTGAAGCAGCACATACCCGCTATTTTGTTGTCAAACCCAATACTCATTGTCTTTTACCTCTGTTGTTTTTGAAGAATTTCATCGATAAGCGCGTCCAAATCGGACAGCGTGTTCATCGTGCCAAAGCGGTTACGGAGCGCCGCCGCGCCGCTTATTCCTTTTATATACCACGCCGCCTGACGGCGCGCCTCTTTCATACCCGTGCGCTCGCCCTTATCCTCAACAAGAAGGGCTATGTGCCGCCGCATTATCCTCATTTTTTCACCCACCGACGGCTCTGGGCGGGGCGTGACGCCCGAAAAGTGATCTCGTATCTGCCCAAAAAGCCACGGCTTTCCATAGCTGCCGCGCCCTATCATCACCAGATCGCAGCCCGTATAGTCGTACATCGCCTTGCAGCTTTCGGCGCTGTCAACATCGCCGTTTCCTATCACGGGTATGGAAACAGCCCGCTTTACATCGCGGATAATATCCCAATCGGCTTTTCCCGAATACAGCTGCTCCTTCGTTCGCCCGTGAACGGCGACTGCTTTCGCGCCGTTTTTTTCCGCAATGACCGCCATTTCCACGGCGTTCACGGAATTTTCATCCCATCCTTTTCTTATCTTCACCGTGACAGGGATATCGGTGCTTTCGCAAGCCGCCCTCACAAGCTCTCCGAACAGCTCCGGCGTTTTCATTAGAGCGCTGCCCGCGCCTCCGTTCACTATCTTGGGCATGGGGCACCCCGCGTTGATGTCGATTATGTCGGGGTGAAAGCGCTCGGCTATCTTCACAGCCTTTGCCATAAACTCGGGCTCCGCGCCGAACAGCTGCACTGCCATAGGACGTTCGCTGTCCGATACCTCAAGCAGTTCTTCGGTCTTTTCACCGGTATACACCAAGCCTTTGCAGCTTGCCATTTCACCGACGCAGTAAGCCGCGCCGTATTCCTTCGCCATAAGTCGGTACGCCTTATCGGCTACGCTCGCCATGGGCGCTAAGGCGGCGGTTTTTTCTATCCTCACCCCACCGATGCTAATATAGTCCAAATCATCACCCTTATTCGCTCTGAGCAAGCTCTTCGATTATCTGCCGAATTTCATCTGTGCCCTCGCCAGTTTCTGCCGAGAACTCTATGATCGTGATATCCTCGGCGCACGGAAGCTCGTTAAGAAGCGCTTTTCTCCGCTCCGAACGCTGATTTTTCGAGAGCTTGTCCGCCTTGGTGAGCACCACCGCGAACGGATATTCCCCGTCGATGAGAAAGTTTATCATCGAAAGATCGTCTGCGGTGGGCGGGTGTCGGAAATCTATCAGCTGAAAGATCAGAGCCATATCCCTGTCAGCGCCAAGATAGCCGCCTATCAGCTTGTTCCAGCGCTCCTTATCGCTTTTCGCTACCTTTGCGTAGCCATAGCCGGGAAGATCGACAATGTAAATATTTTCCAGCTCATAGAAATTGATAGTCGCGGTCTTTCCGGGCACGGCGGACACTCTCGCCAAGGACTTCCTGTTCAGTATCTTGTTTATCAGCGAGGATTTGCCGACATTGGAACGCCCCGAAAAGGCTATTTCAACTTTCTCGGGCGGCGGGATCTGTTCGTATTTTCCATAGCTTGCAAAAAACTTTGCGTTATTGTAGTTCATATCATTTCCTTTTTCTATGATTTAAATTAAGTCGGTACAGCAAACGCCGCCCGGTCTCCGCACTGAAAAACCGCGCGGAGAGGGCGTTCGTGTTATATTATGCGTTAAGTACCGGCTTTTTCGTGACCGTTTTGCGGGTCACAGCTTTTGCCGTGTCTTGTTTTTCGGGTTTCGGAGCAATGCAGTTCGGCAATACCAGCGCCGTTTCGAGAACCGTGCTTATATCCTCACAGATCACGAACTTGAGCGCCGCGCGAACCTTGGGATCTATCTCTTCCAGATCGGGCTCGTTGTCCTTGGGGATACATACGGTAGTTATCCCCGCGCGATATGCCGCTATGGTCTTCTCCTTCAAGCCGCCTATGGGGAGCACCTTGCCGCGCAGAGTGATCTCTCCCGTCATGGCTACGTCGCGGCGCACGGGAGTTCCCGAAAGCGCGGACACCAGCGCCGTGGTAAGCGTAACGCCCGCCGACGGTCCGTCCTTGGGAACAGCTCCCTCGGGCGCGTTTACGTGAATATCCTTATCCTTATAGAAATTGGGGTCTATACCGTATTTTTCACTGAGCGAACGCGTCAGCGAGACGGCTATCTTCGCCGACTCTTTCATGACATCGCCGAGAGAACCCGTAAACTCCGTCTTGCCCGTTCCCTCGAGAACGAGCACTTCAAGCGGCAGCATAGTGCCGCCTACGGCAGTCCAGGCAAGCCCGTTGACAAGCCCCACCTCGTCACGCGCCGCAAGCGACTCCGGGTGATATTTCTTCACACCGAGGAAATCACCGATATTGTCCGCCGTAACCGTGACCTTTTTCGTGCCCGTGACGAGCATCTTCGCGGTCTTGCGGCAGATCTCGCCGATCCTGCGCTCAAGCTTGCGCACACCCGCCTCGCGGGTATAGAAATCTATCATCGAATAAATAGCGCTGTCGGCGATCTTGAGAGTTTTTGTGCTCTCGCCGCTCTTCTTGAGCTGCTTGGGCACAAGATGCTTCTTCGCGATATTGAACTTTTCCTCACGCGTGTAGCTCGACAGCTCGATAACTTCCATTCTGTCCAGCAGCGGCGCGGGAATGGTATCAAGGCTGTTAGCCGTGGTGATGAACAGCACATCGCTGAGGTCAACGGGGATCTCGATATAGCGGTCTACAAACGCGCTGTTCTGTTCGGAATCGAGAACTTCGAGCATCGCGGAGGACGGGTCGCCCTTGTAGTCGCTGCCCATTTTATCTATTTCGTCAAGCAGGAATACGGGGTTCATA
>CAYPWI010000094.1:0-7435 GCA_964414395.1 uncultured Ruminococcus sp. | reverse complement strand
CATCGATTTCGGCGCGGCGCGGCAGGTCGTGGCGGAGCTTTCTCAGACCCTTACGGCAATATTGAAGCCGGGTTTCGCGCCGCCCGAGCAGTACAGCAAGAAGGGAAATCAAGGACCTTGGACGGACGTTTATTCCGTCGGAACGACGCTTTATTTTATGCTGACCGCGGACATTCCCGACGACCCCTCCGCGCGGTTTGACGAGGACGACACGTTCAAGGAGAATACATACGACATAGACTCCGCTTTGTGGGAGGTCATCGCAAAAGCCACCAAGCTCCGGATGAACGACAGATACGCGGACGCTTACGAGCTGAAAAAAGCGCTCGACGCTGTGGAGATCAAGCCAGAACCGATAATAGTACCCGCTGCGGATACCGAGCGGGAGCCTTCCGATGACGAAGCTGCCGACAACACGCGTTTAAAGGTCTCGATCAAAGCGCCGAAACCGAAACAGAGCTTCTTTAAAAAGCATCTGCGCACTATTATAGAGGTCACCTGCGCCGTACTTGTCGCGGCGATCATTATCCCGCTTGTGATACAGGTTAATAAGCTTTCTTCAGCACCTAATACGAGCGGCAGCTCTGACGCCTCGGGCAGCGTCTCCGATGTCTTGGGCACGAGCGGGAACATCGAGAGCGCCGTCTTCGGCGATGGCAGCGATCTGGATAAGGAAGGCTTTTCAAAGCCCTTGTATTCCTGCCTTGGAGAGAACGACAAGGCACTTTACGGTCGGTTGTATAACGGATTTCGTTCATCGCAGGAGAGGATCGAGATCCCCGCTCATGTTTATTCGGTCGCGATAGTCGCGAGAATATTTGATGATATCATCAATGATAACCCCGCCCTTAACAACATCCGCGGCTATACAGTCGATTACATTGACTTCAACGACAACAAACAGCCCGATGACGATGAGAGCGTTCACGCGGTGATCCCGACCTATACGGGCGAGTCTCCCGCCGATGCGGACGAATATATAAAACAGGTATTTGCCGAAACAGACCTTGACGAGACCGATCCTATCGAGTGTCTGCGCTATTTCCACGATAAGCTGATACTCGAGTGCGATCTGCTGGCGCGGAACGCGACTCCGACCGCTTCGACCACGCACGGGGCTTTTATCGAACACAAAGCCGACGATCTCGGGGTATCAAGGGCGCTGTGCGACATAGCCCAGAGACTGGGGTATACCAGCTTCGTTGCGGATACAAGATTCGGAGACTACATGGACATGGCTGTCGTCCGCGTATTGATCGAGGGAAAGTGGTATAACATCGCTATTATCGTGAACACCGCCATGAACGTTGACAATATAGAGAGGATCCCGCTTGACGAGAACGGTCAGATCTCGCACCAGTGGTTTCTTGACAGCGATTTCTATCAGAACAGGTCGGGGCTGTTTGAATACAAGAGGGACTTCGGGGAAATTTATGGGGCGCTTTTCCCGGAACCTGTGGGAATATCCGTTTCCGACGGTCAGGCTGTGATCCCGAAGATGAATTATTATATTGAGGAACATCTCGGGGAGACATATCACCACGCGGAATACGCGAACGTCATATATCAAAGTGTGCTGTCGCAGACGGAGACCGTGCTGAACAGCGGCAAAACGGAGCTTTACTGCTATATGCTGGCACAGGACGCGGACGGGCTGTATGATCTGATGCAGGAGTCATATATCGAAGACATTGAGAAAAAATATGGCGTAACGATCACGGGTTTTACCGCCGAATTTTCGGGAGACCGTGTGATCGTAAAGATTGAAATGTAAACATAAATGAAAAATCCTCCCCAAAGCAGCGGGGAGGATATCGTTTTATTGCTGTATTATAGTGCTTGTGCCCCATATGAATTCCACCGCGTCGGCATAATCCATATTATGTTTCACCGCGTAGAACACCTTCGCGTCGGTGACGTTTTTCACATACAGCTGGGGGAGATCGGATATGCGCAGCAAATAATTTATCTGCTCGGTGTCGAGCTTCAGTATCAGGGCGATTTTGATGAGGATGTTTCTCGTCGGGCGGCGCGCTCCGTTCAGCATACGATAGCCGTGGTTTCGTTCGACGTTGAGTATTCGGATAACTTCCGCCTTGCTCATTCCTTTTTCGGTTATGTATTGACTTAATACGTCGGCAAGTGTTGGATGAGCATTCTTTTCGACCAGCTTCTCGTCAAAGTTCTCGGAGTTGTCCAGCTTTTCTTCAAGATCCGATGTCCGCATAAAGATCACCTCTGTAATTGGTATTCCCGCGCGGAAAAGCGGGAATTTTTTATATTCTGTATGTGTATTATAGCATATTCTTTCAAAAAAATCAAGATGTTTCACAGTTGAAAGCAACATCGTTCGGGATCCGTTTATCGGACATAGCTTTGATCGCTTACGCTCTTGTCTGTCACGCCGGATAATGAGCGGAATTTTTTTGCCCCCAAACAAGATCTTTTGTGTTATTATATACGAGGGGTGATGAAATGGCGGAGTTCGACAGAATGTACAAAAACTACAGGCGGCTTATGTTCGGGATAGCGTACGATATCCTGAAAAATGAGCAGGACGCGGAGGACGCTGTTCAGGACGCGTTCGTGAAGCTTTCCGAAAATCTTGACAGAATAGCCGACGCGGACAGCCCGCGGGCGCGGAACTTCGCCGCTGTCATAACGCGCAACATCTGTTTCAATATTATTCGCGGCAAACATATTGAGGACGATATTGATGAAACGGATATCGCGTCCGACAAAAGCGCCGAGGACGAGTTCCTGTCGGCGCAGAGCGTGGAAACTCTTGAACGCGCCCTTTTGTCGCTCCCCGAAAAATATCGCGATATTATGTACATAACGGTCTACGAGGAACTTGATCTGCGTGACGCGGCAAAGCTCCTCGGGATAACCTACGAAAACGCCAAGTCGCGCCTGAAACGCGCGCGGAAGAAGATATCCGAGTTCCTCAAAAAGGAACACTATTTCGGGTAACATAGTGCATTAGTTCAGGGGGTGATCTTACGGATAATTTGAAGAAGGCGCTGGAAAGCGCTATGCAAAAGGATATAGGGCACTTTGAGGACACGGAGCACGAGTTCTCCGAAGAATTTGAAAGGAAGATGAGCAAATTGTCCGAGAATATTTCCAATAAGACTAAGAAAAGGCGCGGGGTGAGGTTCGTCAGGGTGATCGCCGCTGCTGCCGCCGCGTTGGCGCTGTTCGCGTGCGGAACATTCGCGGGAGCGGCTTCGAGCGGGTTCAGTATAGCGCGTTCAACGCGGCTGGGGCTGCCGTCGAAGCTTTTCACCGCTCTTGATACTGAGGGCTGTCCCGAGAAGATCGAGACGGTGTATGGTCTCGGAGGATTTCCCGATAATGTTATGAGCGTTTTTGAAAACAGTGCGGGAACATCTGTCAATTCGACGTATTATCCCGCTCCCTTTGAACCCGACGCAAACGGCGATCTGAGAATGCCGGGGAATGACGAGCTGTATCTTCCAAAGGTCATACAACTTTGGCAGGAGACCAAGGAAACGTTTAAGTTTGAGTACGCCGATATGGAATATGTCACCTACAAGCCTCTTGCGGTAAACGGCGGACAGGGGCATTTTATCACGCGCGAGCGCTGGTATGGTATGGAGTCATGGCTGATCTGGGAGAGTGAGGATTACGTTTTCACTTTGTTAGGCAGCTTCTCGGAAGAGAGGGCATTGGAGCTTGCGGGGTCGCTTAAGGTCTTTGACCGTGAACTCCCGTTCACCGGAGTAAGGGGGGCATAACTATGAAGAAGATCATAACGATAATTCTTTCAACTGTTTTTTGCGCGCTGTTGATCTTGGGCGGGGGAGTATTCGGGTCGTATATGTACAACAGAACTATTCCGCATTTTGATAATTATCAGATAAGCCCTTTCAGGGTGGGAATAGATGAAAACACCGAAGAAATGCAGAAGGCGAACGGATACGGTGTGAACTATCCCGACTTCTGGTATGCGAACGATTGGTCGGACGATCTGCTGAACTGCTATCAGGAAGTACAGGAGCCTTTGATGAGCTACGCGCAGTATGTTGCGCTGCGCTACGATAACAAGGCGCGGCTCGATCCCGAGGTGGAGTGTACCAAAACGCGGCTGACGGTAAAATTCACGGGCTATGGAGTTCTGGAGGACGGCACAAGGGAAGATCTCGCCCGCACCTACATCTTCGACATTGAGGGAGCAGGCGCAAAAAAGCTGCCTAAACTGCTGAATAAGGCGGAGATATATCTCGAGATATTGTAAAAATGAAAGGCGCGGAGAAAGGATCTTCGCGCCTTGTTTTTGCAAAATAATGTCCCGAATATTGTCCTCTTTTAGTTTACACATAAAACAAAGCCGCTTATGAAATGCTCATAAACGGCTTTGCTATCCCATATTCTTTGGAGCTGATAATCAGAGTCGAACTGATGACCTCATCCTTACCAAAGGCTATATTTACTTTTCACGTCGTTTTACGATGTTTGATAAAGTGTTATATAATGCCGCTTGACAGCGTTTTGCTTTTCATATCGTTCAATGATTTTTTGTGCGCTATCGTATCGTCGGCGCACAAATGGCGCACAAAATAAAGGCTTGCTACCGCCTCAACCATTTTGGCGCACAAAAAGGCAATGAGAGGAATTTTTTGTGCGCCATCGAGAAACGATCATATTTGAAAACGCCTCTGCAATCAGATATTTTCCCTATTTTTTGTGCGCCATAGAAAAATTTCGGAAAGTAGTTGAAGCAAGCCGCTCGCTTTTGGCAGCTCCGGGAGATTTTCAAACAGATAAACGCGGGGAATTTTCCCCCCGATCAGGAACATCCGCTCACGCCCCTTTTTTCGATTTTGCCTTGACTTTTCGCGTGTAGGCTTTTTATACCGTTCGTATTTTGCTTTCAACATAGTCGCCCTTTCGCCTAGCCTTTGAGCGGCTGCCCTGTGAAGTCGGTCAATTTCACTATACTCAATAGCCATTTTGACAATCATCAATTGTCAAAACGGCGTTTCGTCAGGGCAAATCCCTGAGACCCTTTTCGCTGATGATTTAAAAAATCCCGGCAAAATTTAAAATTCTGATTTTGGCTTGTATGTGAAAACGCGCTCAAAATCCCAAAAGCCCGAAATGTCGAGGGCACGGAAAAGAGGGCAAAGCTGAAAAGCCCCGCCCTTGCTCTGATCGTTCAAGCAAGCCCAAATCCGCGCCGCTAACGCCCCCAGAAAGCCGCCTTTACAGTTAAGCAATGAAGTTATACCCATTTATGCTCTAGCACACTTTACGCGCGAATTTCGAGCGGCTGTGTGGCTTATCTGTTCCAGGTTTCCCGTTCATAATAAAAAATCAGAGCGGAAACAGCTCCGCTCTGATCAAATATAACTGTACCCGCTCGTGATACAGTAACCTTGTATGTTTATTATATCACGTCTTTTATGAGTTGTCAAGTTCTCTCCGAGCGGCTTATCTGATAAACGGAAAAGCGGCTGACCGAAGCCAACCGCTCAACTATCAAAGAACTAGGCAGGGTGACATTCCTGCATCTCCTACGCCTTTCGGCGGGTGGCGGCTGCCCGTTCCGCCCTCTAAGTTCTTTTATATTTTATCCACTATCATTATACACTATTCCTTGAATTTTGTCAAGGCTTTTTTAGAATTTTTTCAAAGTTCCCCTCTTGATGAAGTTTTCCACTCTGTTGCTGTTCAGAACATAAATCGAGCGTGCGAAAAGATGTCCGCCGCCCGATACCCTTACCGCGACCTTGACAAACTCGTTATCGATCTTGTATTCTTTAACGAATTCTATTGAACCATCGCTGGGATTTAATCCAACATAATCGGGTGATTTAAGGATATCCGGAATGGTCCCACCGTACTTTTTATAAGCGTCCGGGTGACTGCTCTGCATATGTGCAATATTTGAGTCTCCGAGCAATATAGGCACATCGGCGGGATCGTTCAGATTCAATAATGCGATCACACGGCTGCTCAAACTTCCAACTTGTATCACTTTAATCCACCTTTATTATTTGTTGTCCGATTGATCATCACTCACATTTTGTATGTCCTGTTCCAGCAGATCAACAATAAGCCCTGTAAGGCTCTTGCCGCGCTTCTGGGCATGAGCTTTGTAGCGCTCTTTTGCCCCTAATGGCAAGTTGATATTAAGGTTTTCACGCTTTTCGCGTAAATACTTAATATTAGCGCGTTTTTGGCTTTCCGTGTACATAGTTACACCCCCTCTATAACAGTATAGCACACTTGATATATACACGTCTATGTAAAAAGTATACAAAAATACGCGCGTATGTTTGTATAAAATTTAACCCTAAAGGGCTTGACATACGCGCGTATGTATGATATAATAGAATTACAGAGAGGGGGTGAGGCGATGGACAAAATAAAAATGCTCATTAAGCTGATGAAGCAGCTTAATGAGCTGGGGCTAAAGGTTCTGGAACTTCTTGGAACAGTAACTCTGATAGCCCTTTCGGTCAAGTCACTCATGCAAATGATTTGATCGGCGATACCAAACCCGGGCGAAAGCTCGGGGGCGGTTGACCGCTTAAATAGATTATATCACAATGAAAGGTGGTTTGTCAAGTGGTGAAGAAAATTATCAGGCTGGCTGTTGAGTGCGTGAAACTGCTGCTGATCGCGGCGGTGCTGGTTCTCGGAACGGCGGGAGCGGTGGGCTTCCTGCTCGGATAGCCGCTCGACCGGCAGACGAAAGCGAGGTGAAGCAAATGCCCCCGTTCCCGAACGAATACACACCAGACAACACGGACGGAGCGGCGCTGACCGAATACGCGGCGGAGCTGCTCCGAGAAATCAACAGAAAGGACGATGAAGAATGAACATCAAATCGAAAGTCATGACGATAGCAAACGCCCTTATAAAGCAAGGTTTAAGCCGCTCGGCGGCAATGGTTCGCGCGTGGATCACCGTTAAAACTCGCAGGATTAACGTTCGCGCGGTCGGCGTGACGCACGGCAACCGCCAGACGCTTCTTGACCACCTGACGCGCTACCGCGCCGACGATATCACTGTGACGCTCCACCGCGAACGCGAGAATGCCAACGACGGCAACGCGATCCGAATCGTGGCGGCGGTACGCAACAAGGGCGCGGCGGTGATCGGGTACATCAACCGCGAACTCGCGGCGGCTCTTGCTCCCCTGATCGATAAGGGTGCGGCTATTGCAAGCCGTTTCAAGGCGATAGTCGGCGGCGGGTACGGCTATAATTATGGCTTGGAACTCGAACTCACAGTATAAAAAGAGCCCTTGCAGCTGCGAACTGCAAAGGCTCTCGGTGAAGGTGTGGTAAACCGTCCCAAACAAATATAGTTTACCACATCTCGCCGAATTTGTCAAGACAGAAAGGATTTAAGTTTCCTCAAAATTTAGTCTTAGGTTTTCTGAACTGGAAAACAATGTCAA
>CAYPWI010000093.1:0-7466 GCA_964414395.1 uncultured Ruminococcus sp. | reverse complement strand
CAAACGGCTTGAACGAGTCGGCGTTCTATATCGAACAGCTTGACACTGCCGAAAAGGACGTGCGCACCGCCCTCGTTTACGCGCTCCGCCATAATGAAGAGAACATCGACAAGCTGATAGAGCTTACAAAAACCGAAAAGGGCAAGGCGAAAACCGCCGCGTTTACGGCACTAGTTATGTTCGACAACGAAAAGGCGGCGGCGTTCTTTGAGGAATATTCCAAGAAGAAGCCCGTGGAAGTCCTCGAGTATCTGAAAAAAGCATGGTCGAAGTGGGCTTGCAAGCTTACGGCGGAATTGATCGAAAAATCGCTCGTGGATAAGGACAGCAACAAGATCACATATTCGCAGCTTACGCGGGATAACCTCCGGCTTAAAAACGGCGCGAACCGCTGGACGTTCCAGTCCGCGCTTTACGGAAAAACGGGTGCGGAGATAGAAAAGATCTACCGCGAGTTCGACGACGCGGAGTTCGCACCGAACCTTTCGTTAAGGCTCGGTGAAGCGATAGCCGTCACAGGCGACGAGAGCCTGAAAAAGCTTGCCGTGGAGCTGAATACCAAGTCTCCGATGAAGGGACGCTTCGTCTACGCCGAGGGCGTTGTTCATCTTATAAGCGATAAGGATTGCACCAAATGGCTGCGCGATCAGATCAAGACCGTGTATGAGAGCCTTGACGACAACAAAAACGCCATAAGCAATAGCGAGATAACGCAGCTACTCAGAATGATAGTGTTTGAAAACGGAAAATTCTCGCTCCAAAACAGATATTACGATGATATATCCGACGGGTGGATATTTGACTCGCCCATTCCGCTTGATCAGCCTATAACGGGCGCTGTCGCGGACGTGTTGATGGAATTTCCGTGTTGGTCGTTCGACAGGCTCCTTGAACAGTGGTACAGCTACAGCAACAATGACGAGGACTTCCGCAAAAGGCTTTCTGACTGCTTTACAAAAAGGGTTCTGTCGCCCGAGGGCGACCTTGGGATCATGTATTATCTGCGTCTGCTCGGCGCGGACAGGCAAAAGGGGCTTATACGCGGGTATTGCGAGACGCACTGCCTCGATCTCGGCGATATGGAAAAAGTTATTATGTGGATCGGCGGCGATGATAACAACTACCATCTTACCGAAACGCGCGAGCTGATAGAGCTTATAAAGCAAGGCAGGATAAAAACGCGGCTCTCCGAGGAAGATCTAAGATTGCTCGCCGAATGGAACGAAAAGCGTCACGGAGGTGCATAATGGACATAAAACCTCTTTACGAGCTGAAAGACCGCCTTCGCGCGGCGGCTATCGCGGGGACTTCCCTGCTCTCCGAGGATTTCCGCTTGAAAAAGGCGGCGGAGAGCTTCAAGGCGTTGGAGGGCGCTTCTCCCGTATTCAAGAAGATAAGCGATCTGACCGCCGAACTCCTTTCCGACAAGTGTGCGGATAAGGCGGGCGTTCTGCTCGATACCGTGACGCTTGTGGACTCGGTCATCTGTACGCTTGGCGCGGTCGATACTAACGGAGAATTTTCTGATATCGAGGTCTCGGAGCAGCCCTCGGCAATGCTGAACGTTCCTTATTCAAAGCTGTCGGAGATCATCGGCGCGCTGACGACCTCGGGCGGCGGGCAGTACAATAAATTTATGGAGATAAAGCGGGACAGCCCCGAGCTGCTCCGCGACTACCGCGTAAAGCCGCTGCTTATAAAGGGTCTCGGCGCGTCATATTCCGAGCTTGCGGACGAGGTGGGAGAGACTGTTCTCGGCATGGGACGGGAAATGCTCCCTTTACTCAAAAATGGCTTCGACCCCAAGGGTAAGAAGGAAATGCTCCGCCGCGCGTCTGTTATCGAGCGGCTGGGCGGAAAGGACGAGAACGCGTTCTATCTTGAAGCGCTTGAGACCGCCGAAAAGGATATTCGCGAGCGGCTTATCTACGCGCTTCGCCACGATGAAGGCAATTTTGAAAAGCTCGTTGAACTCACCAAGACCGAGAAAGGCAAGTTCAAAACCGCCGCTTTATCGGCTCTGGCAACATTCGACAACAACGAAGCCGCGAACTTCTTTAATGAAATGGCGAAGAAGAAGCCCGACGAGGTTCTGGCGCTTATGCCGGGCGCTTCCTCGGAGTGGTCGAGCAAGCTCACCGCGCGGCTTATCGACGAGCTGCTGATCGACGAGAACGGGAACAAGGTCACGCTTACACAAGCTCAAGACTTCAAAAAGGTAAAGCTGAAAGGCAAAGCGGGTTACGGCATGATGGCAAACGCGATTACCGGAAAATTCGGCGCAGAGATCGAGAATATCTACCGTGAATACAAAAACGGCGACTACCTCAATACGTTAGATTTCAAGCTCGGCGACGCAGTGCTCATAACGGATAATGAGGACTTGAAAGACCTCGCTTTGGAGCTTAACGGGAATTCAAAGAAGGGCGATTACATCTATTCCGAGGCGATAGTCCGTATGCTTCGCGGCGCTTCTTTTCCCGATAACTTGAAATGGTTTGACGAGCAAGTAAAGCGCATCTACAAAAAGGAACAGATCGGCACTCCCGCGCTGGTCAGTGCCGCCGTTATAAGAGCCGTGAAGAATATCCGCTTTGAAAACGGAAATTATTCGCTCTGCATAAAGGAATTCGACGAGGTGCTAAGCAAGTGGGTATACAAAGACCCGCGTCCGATCGACAGAGCGGCGGTGCATACGGTAATAGACGTGCTTTTGAAGTACCCCTGTGTGAGCTTCGATTCGATAATGTACGATTTGGCTGACACGTCCGATACGGAATACTGTAAAAAGCTCGCCGACGCGTTCATATATCACTCTTTGAGCAAGTCGTTCGGCTCGACGATAAGCCTGATGTACCTGCCAAAGCTCGGTGTCACCAATGTCAAGGGGCTGGCGCTCAGATACTGCCAATACAACCCAAATCCCCATAACGGCAGATGGGACTTGCAGGGCTTCTTCAACACGCTGCGCGGAGACAATGAATACCTGCTTTCCGAGGCGCGCGAGATCGTGAAGCTTCTCAGAACGGGCGAGCTTAAAATGAAGCTCACGGACGAGGATATCTTGCAGTTCTCGGATTGGGCTGAGAATAGATTCAAGTAATACTTAATTCAAAAGCAACTTTTTTAACTTGTATGCAATATGCGAAAGCGAGCGTGAAAGCGCAACGCAGCGAAGCGGAGTGAGCATTTCACGCTCGGCTAGCGGAAACCGCAGCGAAGCGGAGGTTTTCGCGGTTCGCAAATTGCTTTTAGAATAAGGAGATTTTTTATGGAACAACAGATTTTAAGATTACCCGCCGAAAAGCTCTTTGAGGAAGAACTGAACGCGCTTATCAAGGCGGAGAAAGACCCGATCCCCGCGGGCTGGAGAATGTCTCCGCGCTCTGTTAAGACCTACATCTGCGGCGGCAAAGTAGGAAAAACCGTTATCACGCCTAAGTACATAGGTCACGAGCGGCTGGTGGAGATCGCGATCTCGACGCTCGTCACCGACCGCGCGCTTCTGCTTATCGGCGAACCCGGAACGGCTAAGAGCTGGCTTTCGGAGCACCTTGCGGCGGCGATCAACGGCAATTCGGGGCAGGTGATACAAGGCACGGCTGGCACCACCGAAGAGCAGATACGCTATTCGTGGAACTACGCCATGCTGATAGCTCAAGGACCCTCCGAGGCGGCAATGCTGAAAAGCCCCGTGTTCACGGCAATGGAGACGGGCACGATCGCGCGTGTGGAAGAAATATCCAGATGCGCGTCCGAAGTCCAGGATACGCTGATCTCGCTGTTATCCGAAAAACGGATCTCCGTACCGGAGCTGTCTATGGAAATTCCCGCAAAGAAGGGATTTTCTATCATCGCGACCGCGAACACCCGCGACAAGGGCGTAAACGATATGTCTGCCGCGCTCAAGCGCCGTTTCAATATCGTGGTGCTCCCCGCTCCCGAGACGATAGAAGAGGAAATGAATATAGTAAAAACCCGCGTGGCGCAGCTTTCCGAAAATCTTGACCTCAATGCCGCGCTTCCCAAGGACGCTGTTATTGAAAAGATCTGCACCATCTTCCGCGAATTGCGTAAAGGCGAGACGCTCGATAAGAAGCAGAAGGTAAAAGCTCCGGGCGGCGTTCTGTCAACGGCGGAAGTGATCTCGCTGCTCTGCAACAGCATGGCGCTTTCGGGAAGCTTCGGAAACGGCGAGATCTCCGACGAGGACATAGCGGCAGGTCTTCAAGGCGCGATAGTCAAGGACGACAAGAGCGACAGCGTAGCCTGGAAGGAGTACCTCGAAAACATCATGAAAAAGCGCGGCTCTGCCTGGAGCGGCTTGTACAAGGCGTGCAAGGAGCTGAACGAATGAGCGTGAATTTCTTCGGGATACGGCACTTGTCGCCCGCGGGCGCGTACTATCTGCGCGGTTTCCTGGATGAAAAACGACCGAAAGTCGTGCTTATAGAAGCGCCGAGCGACTTTTCCGACGTTTCCGCCGACATCACGCGCCCCGAGACCGAGCCGCCGTTCGCAATCTTAGCCTACACCGACCACGCGCCCGTGCGGACTATACTATATCCGTTCGCGGAGTATTCTCCCGAGTATCAGGCTATACTCTGGTGTAAGGAAAACGGCGTTGAATTCCGCTTTATGGATCTCCCGTCCGAGACGTTCCTCGCGCTTTATGAACAGAGTATCGCCGAGGAAGAGAAAAAATTCGCGGAAATGAACGATGATGATGAGAGCGTCGATGAAGAGGATAGCTCCGAGAGTGATGAGGAAATACCCGAATCGGTCTATGAAAAAATCGAGCGTTACAGCGCCGAACATTCTCATGAAACGTTCTGGGAGCGCACTTTGGAGCACTGCGCGGATATCCAAGCCTACAACGAGGGCGCTAATCTCTTCGGAAAGAATATACGTGAGTTTTCGGACGACAGGGAAGACAAAGACGAGATACTTCTCCGTGAAAAGTATATGCGCGGTTGTATAAGAAAAGCTGTCGCCGAGGGGATATCGCCCGAGGAGATAGTCGTCGTAACAGGCGCTTATCACGTAGAGGGCTTGAAGCTCTGGGAGCGGGAGGAAGAAGCACCGAAACTCACGAAAACGGGGACGCTTCATACTCTTATGCCGTATTCCTATTACAGATTATCCACGCGCTCGGGCTACGGCGCGGGGAACAAAGCGCCGGGGTATTACGAGCTTATCTGGGAAGCGTACAAGCGAAATGAGCCATTCTACACGGCGAACGCGTATTTAACGAAAATCGCGGAGGCTCACAGAAATAACGGCAACGCCGCTTCCTCGGCACAGGTCATAGAGGCGGTGCGGCTCGCCGCGTCTCTGGCGGAACTGCGCGGCGGCGATACGGGCGTTCCCACCCTGCGCGATCTGCGCGACGCGGCGGAAACTTGTATCGGTGAGGGGAGCTTCGCGTCGATAAGCATAGCCGCCGCTGATGTGGAGATAGGCACTAAGATAGGCGCTCTCCCCGAGGGCGTTTCCCGCACGAGTATTCAAGATGACTTCTACCGTCTGCTGAAAGAACTGAAACTCGAAAAATACAAGAGCATCACCGAACAGGAGCTAAAGCTCGATCTTCGCGAAAATCGGCGGGCAAGCGGAGAAAAGGCGGCGTTTCTCGATCTGAACCGCTCGTTCTTCCTGCATAAGCTGCGCGTGCTCGGTATAGAATTTGCGCATAAATGCGTGACGCAGCAGGACAACGCCACCTGGGCGGAGGATTGGAAGGTACGTTGGACTCCGGAGTGTGAGATAACGCTTGTCGAATCCGCGCTCAAAGGCGATACGGTGGAGCTTGCCGCGTCGTTCGTTTTTAAGGAGCGTGTGGAGACCGCCGCCAATATGTCCGCAGTCGCCGAGGCTATCGAGGACGCGTTCTATTGCGGAATGTCTGGTGCGGCGGGCTACGCCGTGGCGGCATTGCAAGCCATGGCGGTGGACTCAGTATCGTTCGAGGAATTGGCGAAGACCGCTTTGCGGCTCTCCAACGCGATAAGCTACGGCGATATAAGAAAAGCGGACAGCAAGCCGCTCTTGCCGATCATAAGTCAGCTTTACTACCGCTCCTGCCTGATAATGACGAGCGCCTGTGTGTGCGACGATACGGCGGCGGACGCTATCGCCGACGCTGTTAATATGCTCAATTCCGTGGAGCTGGCACAGGATTTTCTCGATACCGAGCAGTGGATAACGGCTTTGAACGAAGCCGCTCACCGCGACGACCTGAACACCAAATTATCGGGCTTCGCGGCGGCTATACTCTTAGAGCGCAGCCGCATGACCAACGACGAATTGAAGACCGAGGTATCACGGCGGCTTTCTAAGGGCGTTCCCGCGGAGCTGGGCGCGGGGTGGTTCGAGGGCTTGACGAAAAAGAACCGCTACGGGCTGATCGCGCGTCTGTCGCTCTGGGAGAGCATCGATGAGTACATACAGTCGCTGGACGACGAGGAGTTCAAGCGGGCTTTGGTATCGCTGCGCCGCGCGTTCGCGGACTTTTCGGCAGGAGAGAAGGACAGCATAGCCGAAAACCTCGGCGAGATCTGGGGCTTGAACGGTGAAGAAGTAAGCGAGGTCGTAAATGCGGAGCTTGACAGCGCGTCCAAGGAGCAGCTGGCAGAGCTTTCCGATTTCGATTTTGATATATAGGAGCAGAAATGGAACATACACAGGAATTGCAGCGCTGGCGGCTGATCTTAGGTCAGGACAGCGGCGAGCGTTTTTCTAAAATGAATATGCCCGCTCTCTCCGAGGAACAAGACCTTATGGACAGGGCGCTCGCGGCGATCTATAACAGATCGGACAGCGGCGGCTTCGGCGGCGGGGGACAGGGTGGGGGACACGGTCCCTCAAGTCCGCAGATCTCGCGGTGGCTGGGCGATGTTCGGACGCTGTTCGACAAGGATCTGGTGAAGATAATCCAGAACGACGCTATGACTCGCTGCGGCTTGAAGCAGCTGATATTTGAGCCCGAGATCTTAGAGAACGTAGAGCCCGATATCAACCTTGCTTCCACCATACTGACGCTTAAAGAAATGATACCGAAACGCTCAAAGGACAGCGTGAGGGAGTTCATCAAGAAAATAGTTGAGCAGATAAACAAGCTTATGGAGCAGGATATCAAGCGCGCCGTCACCGCCGCCGTGAACAAGAGGGCACACAGTCCGATACCGTCCGCGTCGGCGCTGGACTATAAGATGACGATAAGCCGCAATCTCAAGCACTATTCCCCGAAGCTGAAAACGATCGTTCCCGAGCATTTCTACTTCTTTGAACGCTCGACGACTTCCGCCGCCAACAGGTGGACGGTCATTCTTGACATAGACCAGAGCGGTTCCATGGGCGAATCGGTCATTTACTCGTCTGTAGTCAGCTGTATCCTGGCGAGCATGAGCGCCTTGAAAACGCGCGTGGTGGCGTTCGATACGAACATCATCGATCTCAGCGACAAA
>CAYPWI010000092.1:0-7538 GCA_964414395.1 uncultured Ruminococcus sp. | reverse complement strand
TTCGGCGCGTTCCCGACGCGGAGGACAGGCGCGCGGTGAGGATATGCCTTACCGAGAGCGCGGAGGGTCTGCGAGGAAAGTATGAGGAAGTGTCGGAAGTTATGAACGGCATTTTTTACAAGGGGTTCGGTGATGATGAAATACTCGAATTTGAAAAGGCTCTTGGGAAAGTTCTTGAAAATCTTATCGAAAAGGAGAAAGAGAATGGATAACAAAATAAAATCGGAGATACGTAAACTCCGCGACAAAAGCGATGTGGCGTATGTCGGCTCGGTGAACAGCGCGGGCTTCCCGCAGATCAAGGGAATGTTGGTGTTCGAGCATGAGGACTTGAGAGTTCAGTACTTCTCGACCAATATGAGCTCGAAGCGCGCCAAGCAGTTTTTGGAGGACCCAAAAGCCTGCGTCTATTATGTAGACGACACCAAGGACAAGTATAAAGGGGCGCTCTTTACGGGAACTATCGAGGTATGCACCGATCATGATACCAAGGCTATGCTCTGGCGCGATGGGTGCGAGATCTATTATCACGGCGGGGTGGACGATCCCGACTATTGCGTCTACAAATTCACCGCCGAGACCGTGAACTATTATCACGGACTCAGCAACGTTACAGCTTCCATAGACGAACTGTATGAATAAAGCGATCCGCGCCAAGGCAAAGAGCTTTGACGCGGTTTTCGTTATTTGAAGTTTTCGAGGAACTCGGCGTACTCGGGATATTTCGGTCTTATCTTTTATCAGAATTTTTTGGCTTAAGTGAGATGTTTTCGCAGATAATCGGAATACATCTTTGTGCCGTTCGGAAACTGATACGGCGTGCTTCGGAGAACATCTATCGCTATGGGGATAAGGTTCCGCTCGTGGATCTGCGCTTCTATGGCTTTCAGAGGACGTTCGGGACGATGATCAGTGACCTCGAAATATTTCTGCTTGAAAACCTCTTCAAAAACCGAGCTGTCAAAGAACGACCTTATTCCCGTGTTTGGCGTTTCCACACTGCAAAACGCTTTGAGCAGTTCGCTGTGAAGGTATTTTGAGATCAATTCCTCGGGCGGGATATACTGAACATATTGCCCTCTGTTGTACTTGCCCTTCCAGTGGAATTCGCGGAGAGAAACGCAGTTATATGTTGAAAAGATATTGCCTTCAGTCCCAAAATAATAGTCTATCTCAAGGCGCTCAAGCTTCCGATCGGCGAACGCGTTCCGACGAATAGTGAGAAACATATTATCGGTCACGATCTTTAGCGACCGAACGCCGAAATTTACATAGTCGGTCGGGATAAACTGACTGTAGTGCTTTGCTCCCGTGAATTTCACGGTCAAATGATCGCTGCTTTGTTCTATGGGAGTAAGGAGACCGGGGTACGGTGTGCCGTCGGTATAGCTTACTTTAGCGCCGTTTCCGAAATAATAGCCGTCCTGTCCGTGCCGAACCACAATATTGAGATCAAAAAATAATTGTTGCTCAATTGTGGAAACGTCAAAGCTAACACACTCACTGAGGTCAAGATCACGGTAGCTGCGAATAGATTCTGACTTGAATACCACACGCTTTTTGGGAAACTTGATTTTTTTCCCGCTGCCCACAAGAAGAACGACAAGCGTGTTTTCGGTATTTTGCGCGGCTATTATTTTGTAATTCTTTTGCAGCGGCGTGTGCAAAAACGCGCTCCCGTCGTTCAAGCGTTCGGGATACCACATCGAAAATCCTTTCAGTCCGCTCTCATAAAATGCTTTTTTGCCTACTCTGAACAGGTCGGCGGGCAGTGTGATATATTCAAGCGACTTACAGTAGGCGAACGCTCCTTCCCCGATCTCATACAGGGTAAGGGGAAGTATTATTCGCTTTAGCATTTTGCATTGGGAGAACGCGTCTTTCGGGATAACGCGCAGCCCGTTTTCACGGCTGCCGAAAATGACCTCGCACACCGAGCTGTAAGCGAACGCGCTTTCTCCGATTTTAACCACACTGCCCGGTATCTGCAAGCTGTCGATATTCGTGTACCGTCCTCCGCGAAATGCCTCCCTGCCGATCTCGTTTACGCGCTTGCCGCCTATCCTGCTCGGAACGACTACATCGCGCGCCTTGCCGTGGTAGTTGGTTATCCGCACCGACTTGGACTTCTTTTGAAACGACCAGCCCTGTTCAACGGCTTCCTTTTCCGTAAGCTCTATATACGGCACTTCGGCTTTTTCCGCAATGCGGCGGTCGGGAACATATATCTCATCGGGTTTGGGGTAAAACTTGTCGGGGAAAGCGAGAGATCTATTCTCCGATTTGGGCGGAGCGGCGGTGTTCGGTGTTTGCGGTTCGGCGGGCTTGTTTTCGGGCTTTGTGCCGCCGATATTCTTCACCGCGTCGGATAGAAATTTGAATATGTCCATGTGTGCTCCTTTTTGCGGCGGTCGCGGAGACCGCTCTTAATTGATGATATGATAGTCCTTGTAGAACGCGCCGAAGTCGGTCACTTTTTCTTCATTGAGATTTTGGGTGATGGGATAGAGCACCCGCGCCGCGCCGTCGTCGTGCGTAAGATACGGCTTGAAGTTCCGGCTTATCTCATATCCCGGCGGAAACTGATTAGATACCCACCCGGGGTCACACGAATAGACGAAGATCTTATCTCTCGCGCAGTCGGCGGCGAGGGAGTGCGTCATCATATTCAGCGACGCTTTCGCCATATTGGTATGGACGTGCCGCGCGAGTTTTTGCTTTGTGTTGAACCGCCCCTCCACGGAGCTGACATTGATGATGAACTTATTAACGTCAGGGTCATAGCTCATAGCGCGGCGCAGACCGTTTGTCAGCAGGAACGGCGCGGTGACGTTGATAAGCTGCACCTCCAGCATCTCGCGGACGGATATGTCTTCGGGCTTGCGAACCCATGAGTTTTCGTTCTCCGTTTCGCCATAGTCGCAAATCTGATTATTGGCGATAGACAGCACGTTCCCCGTTACGGGGATAGGCAGCAGATTTTCGCTCGTCAGGGAAAGCGTGTTTTCGTGCGCTTCGAGCGCCGTGTAATACTCCGCGGACTTCTTGACCGTCTGGGCGGCGTTGTTTATGAGAATATCGAGCTTGCCGCCGCAGATGTTCACGATCTGAGATACAAGCTCGTCTATCCGATCGACGTGCAAGAGATCAAAGCCGATAATGAAAAGGCGGCTTTTGAATTCCTCATAGTCGGGTTCTTGTCTGTAATTCTCAAGCGCCGATTTCGGGTAGCGCGTGACCGCGATCACGGACGCGCCCTGCCTCAACAGCCGCAAACAAGTTGAAAAACCGATCTTTATTCTTCCGCCCGTAACGACCGCGAACTTGCCGCCGAGGTCGCGGTATATACCGCGCATCTTACGGTTAAGTTCTTCGCACTCGGGGCAGATGCCGTAATGATCTATATTGCGGCGGCGGCACATAAGACAAATTCTCATCTTGATAAATTCCTTTTCTTCTTGACAGATCCTATTTTATATGATATAATATTAAGTGAGGCGGGGGAACGCGGAAGATTTTTCTCAGAAAAATCTTCCGCGTTCTGCGAGGCAAAAAATTTCAAAGAAATTTTTTGCCGACCGCCGAACGTTTTTAATCGTCGGTAGTTTATATAAAACACCTTTCCCCACGAAGGAGAAGCGGCTTGCCGCCCGACCGCCCGTATAGTTCAACGCGAGAATGACTGCCCCCGCAATGGGCTAGGATCACGACGGCGGTTAAACTCCGCCAACGGGCTGGCTTAAAATCTTCGGAGCTATGCTCTTTAATATAAATTATAACACTATTGACGGGAATTGTCAAATGCTTGAAATTATTTGTAAAGCACTTGACGAATTGAGGCGAATGTGCTATAATAAACTTGCAGAGAACGCGATACGTCCGAATTGGTACACACAAAAACAGCGCCCCGCAAAATGCACTTTGCGGGGCGTCTTATTTAGCTCTTTGCCGGTTATTTTTGCTGTCAAGCAGGTTACTTTGCTTTTGAAAAATATTTATAAAAATGCTTGACAAATGAAGATGAATGTGTTATAATAATAATGCAACGAATGTGATGCATCCAAACCGGTGCACCAAAAATCAGCGCCCCCGCAAATCGCACTTTGCGGGGGCGCCTTTTTGGCTCATCACCGGTTATTTTTTGCTGTCGAGCCACTTGACTATGTAATCAACGATCACACCTGCAAGAACAGCAACAACGAATGCGGAAAACACATCCACCTAGTACACCCCCCCTTCCTTTTTGTCCGGGGATACCGGCAACTTGTATTATAGCACATTTTGTCGGAGTTGTCAAGAGGAAGGCGGCTGCAAAGCTCCCCGAGCGGTAAAACGCTCGGGGAGCTTTTGTGTTTTATTCGTGCTCATATCCATGACCATGTCCGTGCTCGTTTCCGTGGTGTCCGCCGCTTGGCTGATCGGGTATGCTTGAGCTGTTTGGATCGCTTGGCTGATCCGCTTCGCTTGACCCGCCCGGCGAATTGTTGCCGTTGCTGTTCCCGCCCGACTGCGATAATGACGTGATAAGCTCGCGTATCTCGCGCATGGACATGGCGTTCAGCTGTTCGGGGGTGATGCTGTAATTCATGGCTTGCAATTGCAAAAGCGCGCTGTATCTTTCGTAGGATAAGCCCATCTCCCGCGCCGAGGACGCGTCCTCATAGCTTGCCGAATGACAGTGAACGCTGCTGTGGTGATCATCGGCACATTCCCGCACGCCGTGAAGGATATCATCACATTGGGCGGTGTTCGTCTCGATGACCGTTACCGTCATGACCTCGTTTTCGGAGAGCAGTTCCTTGACGTTCGTGTTATCGAGTATTCGGCGCATAGCCTCTTCATAATCGGAATACTTTATGTCAAGCGTCTCGGCGAGCGCTTTTCCGTCGGCGTTCAGCGGCTCTACCGTTACCACTCTGTTGAAGCGGTTTATCCCCAGATCGAGCGAGGGGTTTATGTCAATGGTGATGTGCGTCGTGGGTGTGAAGAATAGGTTCAGCCCGATGACGACGGCGACAGCGCAGAGGACGGCTGCCGCCGCGGGGATAATTCTCCGAACAACGGAGCTTCGGTGTGTTTTCCGCGCGATGTATGCTCTGGTGTTTCGCTTTAGTTCCTCTGTGGCGGTTATCATATCAAACGCCGATATTATCTTATCATTCATATCCCTCACCCCTTTCACCTTCGAGCTTTTCCCTCAGCAGCTCTTTGGAGCGTGTAAGGAGCGTATAGACCGTGTTGACGTTTTTGTGAAGAATTTTCCCTATCTGCGGGGCTGTGTAACCCTCATAATAATGCAGATACACCACATTGCGGTACTTTTCGGGAAGCGAGAGCACGGCTTTCAGAACGTCAATGTTTTCCTCGGGAGCGTCTGTCCGAAGATCGTAAGCCTCGGCTATCTCGTCGATCGAGACCGTCCTCGATCGGAAGAAGCTTTTAAGCGTGTCCTTGCAGGCGTTTATCGTGACGCGAATTATCCACGCCTTTTCGTGTTCGTCATTCTCGAAGAACACGGAGCTTTTGAAGTACTTGAAAAACACTTCCTGAAACACGTCCTCGGTATCAGAGTGGTTTTTCAGATAGACGGCGCAAAGCCGCCGAACGGTATCGGCGTACCGCTCTATGGCTCTGTTCACCTCTTGTTCGCTTCGCATAAGCACAGCCCCCGTTATCGGCGTTATCGGATAATGATCAGCGGTGGCAGCCCCACCCATGATGAGAATAAGTCCGGGTGCCGTGCTGAGCGCACTGACCGGCGGCGCAGTTATCGCAGATGCCATCGCCGTTAGCGTCGATAAAATATCCGTAAGTGTGATGTCCGCTGCACTGACCGTTCGGCAGGCACGTGCCGCCGCAGTTGTCGCAGATGCCGTCGCCGTTTGCGTCAACAAAGTAGTGATTATGTTGCCCGCTGCATAAGCCGTTAGAAAGGCAAGTTCCGCTTCCGCAGTTATCGCAGAATCCGTCATTGTTTGCGTCGACGAAATATCCATGAGAGTGATAGCCGCTGCATAATCCGTTTGAAAGACATACTTCGCTTCCGCAGTTATCGCAGATGCCGTCATGGTTCGCGTCAACGAAGTAATGCCGCGCGGTTGGATAGATGTTCGCGGTGTATGTCCCCGTATAGGAGTGGCAGCCGCCGTTTCCGCGGTTTCCGTGACCAGCGCCGCACGCGCTTGCCGTAATTCCCGTAGCGGCGAGCGTTCCCGCCGTCAGAACTGCCGCAATGATCGATGCCAATTTTTTCATGATAAGTACCTCCGTTTTATATTTGTAATAACCGGTTTCACTTATAATACGATCGAGGAAGAGAAAACCATTCAAAATTTCAAAAAAATATTTAAATTTAAAATAACCGCCGCAAAATCAAATTCCGCGGCGGATAAGTGTTAATTGCCGATCTGAAAATTACAGATACTTCTTGAGGTCGTTTACGCGGTCGGTCTTCTCCCATGCGACATTGAGATCCTCACGCCCCATATGACCGTAAGCGGCGACTTGCCGATATTGCGGCTTTCTGAGGTCGAGCGTCTTGATGATCGCGGCGGGACGGAGATCGAATTCCTTATTGACCGCCTCGGCGATCTTCTCGTCGCTGATCTTGCCTGTGCCGAATGTGTCGACCATTACGGAAACGGGCTTCGCAACGCCGATAGCGTAAGCAAGCTGGATCTCCACGCGCTCCGCGAGACCCGCGGCTACGATGTTCTTTGCTACGTAACGCGCCATATACGCCGCCGAACGGTCTACCTTCGTCGGATCCTTGCCCGAGAACGCTCCGCCGCCGTGACGGGAATATCCGCCGTATGTATCAACGATGATCTTGCGTCCCGTAAGTCCGCTGTCGCCCATAGGACCGCCCACAACGAAGCGCCCCGTGGGGTTTACATAGTACTTGGTGTCCGCGTCGAGAAGCTCCGCGGGGATAGTGGTCTTGATGACCTTCTCGATAACGTCCGCGCGTATCTGCTCGAGAGAAGCGGACGCGAGGTGCTGAGAGGAAATTACAACAGCGTCAACGCGAACGGGCTTGTTGCCGTCGTATTCAACGGTGACCTGAGATTTTCCGTCGGGAAGGAGATAGGGAATAGTTCCGTTCTTGCGGACTTCCGTCAGCTTCTTGGCGAGCTTGTGCGCGAGGCTTATCGGCATGGGCATAAGCTCGGGGGTCTCGGAGCAGGCAAAGCCGAACATCATACCCTGATCGCCAGCGCCTGTATCGTTCTCGTTCTTATCGCGTCCCTCAAGCGCGTTGTTTACGCCCATCGCGATATCGGGGGACTGGTGGTCGATTATCGTGTACACGGCGCAGCTGTCCGCGTCAAAGCCGTACTCGCTGCTGGTGTAGCCGATCTCGCGGACGGTCTTGCGGACGATTGAGGTGATGTCGATGTTGGCGGTGGTGGTGATCTCGCCCATTACCGTTACCATACCGGTGGTAGTGGTGGTCTCGCAGGCAACTCTGCCCATGGGGTCTTGTTCGAGAATAGCGTCAAGCACCGCGTCGGAGATGTTGTCGCAGATCTTGTCGG
>CAYPWI010000091.1:0-7559 GCA_964414395.1 uncultured Ruminococcus sp. | reverse complement strand
GCTTGATGGAGATGACTGTCTTTTCGGGGTTCTGAACTGCCTGGTTCTTTGCCAGCTGACCTACGAGACGCTCGCCGTCCTTGGTGAACGCTACGACCGACGGGGTAGTTCTGCTGCCCTCGGAATTTGTGATGACGACGGGTTCGCCGCCCTCAATAACAGCTACGCAGCTGTTTGTAGTGCCTAAGTCAATACCAATGATCTTGCTCATATCAATTACCTCCTGAAATGCTCTGCTTTGCAGATATCATTTTATTTAAGAATTTTATTATTTGTTCCGAACCGCGGAACAGATCTTGAATCGGTTTTTAACGCTATTCCTTGACCGCGACCATCGCGAACCGTATGACCTTCTCGCCTATCTTGTAGCCCTTGGCGAAGGTCTGAACCACCGTTCCGCTCTCCGCGTCGCCGTCCGCGACACGCTGAACAGCCTGGTGATAGTTCGGGTCGAATTTTGCGCCGTCGCTCTGTATCTCCTCAACACCGAGACCCTTAAGCGTCTCCATAAAGCTGTCGTTTATCATGCGAACGCCGTTCTTGTAGTTCTCGTCGGTGCAGTCCGCGTTCAAGGCGCGCTCGAGATTGTCCATAACGGGCAGGAACTTGGAAGTGACATTCGAGATGATCTCCGCCCACAACCCGTCCTTCTCGCGCGCGGAACGCTTGCGGAAGTTGTCGTATTCCGCCATGGTCCTGATCAGCTGTTCCTTGACCGCCGCCAACTCCTCCGAGACCTTTTCGCCCTCGCTCTCGGCAGCGTTCTCCGTTTCGGTCTCGGTCTCGTTCTCAATATCGGGTGCTTCACACTCCTTGACCTCAGTATCCTCTATCGCCTCCGAAGTCTCTTCTTTTATCTCTTGTTCTGTGTCACTTATCATCTTTGTCTTCTTCCTCACTTTCTATCTGTAACGCCACTTCGCTGTCCGACAGCAGTTTCGTCACCTTGCGGCTCAGATACTCTATATAGGGTATCACCTTTCGGTAGTCCAGCCGCATGGGACCCACCACGCCGAGCCTTCCCGCGGGCTTCCCGTCCTTGTAGTACCCCGCGCTCACCATCGCGCCGTTGGAGATAGCGAACGTGCCGTCCTCTTCTCCGAACTTTAGGCTTATCCCCGAGAACGCCCCGTCGAGCAAGCTCGAAAGCTCCTTCTTGTGCTCAATAAACCTCATCACGTCCTCGGTCGGGACCTCTCCGCACGCCAGAAGGTTCGCTTCGCCCTTGACCTCCACGGAATCCCGCATAAGCTCCTCCGACAGCTCGAACACCGCGTGAAGGAGCGGCGACATCGACAGCATATAGCCCGAAAGCGCCGTGCTGAGATCCCTCAGATACTCCTCCGAGACGCTCTCGAGATCAAGCCCGCTCAGATGCTCGTTCAGGAACCTCGTAAAGCCCTCCATCTGCTCGTTCGTCAAGTCGAACTCCATGCGGCAGACCTTGTTTTTGATAGCGCCGCTCGACGTTATCATCAGCAGCACGTACATCCGCTTGCCCGTCGGGATAACATCGACCTTTGTTATCACGGAGAACTTGGAAGAGTGGTTCGTCGCTATGCTCGCGCATTTGGTGATCTCGGCGAGCGCCGTCGAAGCGCTCTCGATGATCGCCTCGTCCGTTACCGCGCCCTCGTCGAACGCGCTGTCTATAGCCGATATCTGCTCGGGATCTATCGGCGCGGGCGACATCAGATTTTCGACGTAATACCGCAGACCCTTGTATGTCGGGATACGCCCCGCGCTGGTGTGCGGGTGGTCAAGGTACCCTTCCTGTTCGAGCGCCGCCATGGTGTTGCGGATCGTGGCTGATGAAACGCTTATCCCCGGTTTCTCGGAGAGCGCCTTTGACCCGACAGGCTCGCCCGTCCTGATATAATCGTCGATGATCGCCGCTAGTATCGTGGCAGCTCTGGAGTCCATCTTTTCATCAACCCCTTCGATTTTCCGCGATTAGCACTCTATCACCTCGAGTGCTAAATATAATTTAACACATTTATTATGATTTGTCAAGGGTTTTTAAAAAAAATCTTTACAAACTCGTTATCTTTTTTTAATAACTTCTTGTGCAATATTACTATATTTTGCATATTAGCGCGGTTATATTCGATTATCAGCCGCGATATCTTGACAAATTTCGAGAAATGATGTATAATATTCATATATCGTAAAATTATGAACGGTTTGCGGGAGGGATAAAATGCACTTTGTAAACGCCGCTTCTATACTTAGCGCCAAAAACGGCATAAACATATACCGCGGCTGTTCTCACGGCTGTATATACTGCGATTCGCGGAGCGACTGTTATCAAATGACACACGACTTCGAGGACATTGAGGTAAAGCAGAACGCTCCCGAGCTGTTGGAAGCGGCGCTCCGCTCCAGACGCCGCCGCTGTATGATAAGTACGGGCGCTATGTGCGACCCCTATCTTCCGTTGGAACGGGAGCTGCGTCTCACGCGGCGATGTCTTGAGATAATACATAAACACGGCTTCGGCGCGGCGGTGCTGACCAAATCCGATCTTGTAATGCGCGATATAGATCTTTTTGAGGAAATAAACCGCTCGGCGAAGGCGGTCGTCCAGATGACGCTCACCACCGCGGACGACGGTCTCTGCCGCCTTATCGAGCCGAACGTCTGCCCAAACTCGCGCCGCGTTAAAGTCCTCCGCGAGATGAACAGGGTGAAAATCCCCACGGTGGTGTGGTTCTGCCCGCTTTTGCCCTACATCAACGACACCGAAGAAAACATCCGCGCGATCGTTGAGACCGCGGCGGACGTTCATGTGTATGGAATTTTAAGCTTCGGCATGGGAATGACCCTGCGCGGCGGCGACCGCGAATACTTCTACGCGCAGCTCGACCGCCTGTTTCCGGGGCTGAAAGAACGCTACATCAAGGAATTCGGGACGCGCTACGAGATACCCTCTCCGAACGGCGGGAAGCTTTGGCGGCTGTTCTGCTCGTTATGCGACAAATACGGCATAGAGAGCGACCCCGACCGAATATTCGCCTATCTGAACGAGTTCCCCAAGGCGGAGCAGATGACACTTGACAGTCTGTAGCTCCACTTTACAAAGCTTGCTCCCCACCCTCTCCACCGAACTCCCTCATAGCCGCGGCTATCTTCTCCGATGACACGATGAACGCGTCCACAACGTCCTCGTCGAAGTGCGTCCCGCGTTCCTCCAGGATTATGGAGCTTGCCTTCTCGAACGGCATAGCCGCCTTGTAGACCCTCTTGGAGGTCAGCGCGTCAAACACGTCCGCTACCGCCAATATTTTCGCGCAGAGCGGTATTTCCCCGCCCGTCACACCGTAAGGATAACCCTTGCCGTTCTCCCACTCGTGATGATACGCCGCCATTTCTATGGCGATGTTCAGATACCGTATCTCCCCGAGATCGCCGCGCGCCTTCTCCAGAAGCTCCCTGCCCGCTGTGGTGTGCGTCTTCATCATAGCGTATTCCTCGTCGGTAAGCTTGCCGGGTTTATTCAATACCGCGTCCGGGATATGTATCTTCCCGATATCGTGAAGCGGAGCCGCCATCACCATATCGCCGATGTAACTGTCGGTTAGTATGTCCGCGTGCTTCCCGCGCCTTTGCAGCTCACGAGCGAGTATCTCCACATACTTCGCCGTGCGCTTGATGTGTCCGCCTGTGCTCTCGTCGCGGTTCTCGATAATGTCAGCCATGGTGGTGATCATATGCGCCTGCATTTCGTTATAGCGGCGCAGATAGTAATTGCGCTTGTTTCCCTGTACTATCATTATGATGAACGCCACGGTCATCGCAACCGCGAACAGACTGTTTATCGCAATAAGCTCCTTGTGCTCCGCCGAGGTTCCCCCCGAACGCACCTCGCCGCTTATCTTCATCGAAAACACCATAGTAAGCGCGCCGCCGATCATCAGCATAACGCGTTCCAGAACCGACAGCTCCCTGTCGCGCGTCTCCCGCTCGAACTTCGCCCGCCACTCACGTCCGAGTATCATAAACGCGGCGAACGCGGCGAATAAGATCCCGTAAACGACCAGCTGATACGCCGCCTCGTTTATCCCGAACAGATACGGCGGCACCACCATAAGCGGCACCATAACGCCGTTTATTATCCACAGCGGGAATATCATCAGCAGCCCCAATGCCCTGTGTCGCTCCCGCGACAAAATAATATTCGCAACGACTGTCACCGCGCACACGATCTCCGCGGCATCCTTCCCAAAGATAAAGAACACCGCGCCCACCGCCGCGGCAGTTACCGCGTAAAAGATGTACTGCTTGGCTTTGGGCAGGTCTTTCTCAAGGCAGATGTACTTTTTTATCATGAAGAACAAGACCGCCACGACCGCCGTTTCAAGCAGGTCAAAAACAATTTCCATATCACACCGCCTTTCTTGCGATACCTTTGTATCAAACCACGATACGAAGATCTTGACTGTCAGGTGTCATTGAACTTCTCAAAATCGGCCAGATCCAGCTCGCGCTTGAATTCTTCCTCGCTCGGGATACAAGTCATATACTTTGCGGCAAAAACCTGCTTATTGTCCTCAGGTAGCGTATATTTTACAATGGCGTCGCTTTTATCCGCGCACAGCACGATACCTATGGGCGGTGTGTCGCCCTCGTTCATTAGCTCGCGGGTATAGTAGTTGACATACATCTGCATCTGACCGAGATCCTGATGAGTGAGGTCGCCTATTTTCAGATCTATCAGCACAAAGCATTTGAGGATATAGTTGTAGAACACCAGATCGATATAGAAATCCCGCCCGTCAAAGCTTATCTTCTTTTGCCGAGCCTCAAAGCAGAACCCGCGCCCCAATTCCAACAAGAACCTTTGCAGGTGATCGATAAGCCCCTGTTCAAGGTCGCGCTCGTAAAAGTGAGGATTTGCGGGCAGGTCTAAGAATTCCAGAACATACGGATCGCGGATTATTTTCTCGTATTCGGGCTTAGGCTCCGTTTTTTGAATTTCCTCTCTGACAGGCTCCTTGTCCTTGCTCGCCAACAGTCTGTCATAAAACAAGGTGTTGATCTGACGCTCCAACTGTCTGACACTCCAACACGACTTCGCACATTCCTCGGTGTACCAATTTCTGCGCTTCTCATCGGAAATGCGCATAAGAACGCGATAATGTGACCAACTCAATTCGGCACACAGTGTGCGCCGTTTTGGATAAGCAAGATAAAACTGTCTCATACAGCGCAAATTCCGAACAGTAAACCCTTTTCCGAACTCCGCCGTCAGCCGCTCGGACAGATATTTCAACAGCCCTTTTCCGTACTCCGCGCGGTCATTCTCCCCGCAGGCAAGGTATATCTGCTCGCCTATCTCCCAGTAAGCCTGCACCATCGCCGAATTCACAGCGGTATATATCTTGCCCTGAGCGGTTATGACACTGTTTCTGATGACCTTATATGTCTGCTCGCCGGCGGCGGGATCCTTTGCCGATGTATTTTCGATATTATCACTCATAACGTTATCTCCCTTATTCATATACCTTTGTTTATATAATAACACAAACACACCGAAAAAGCAATATAAAAAAGCGCAAAAAAGTCAGCCGCGCTTGAAAAAGCACGGCTGACCCTTTTTACGGAAGCAGAACAAAAAAATCACGAACATACTTCCATAGCGAGCTTTCGCTCAAGCTTATTATAACACAAGGGCAGCACAGTTGTCAAGGGAGGCAGGAAAAAATTATTCCACTCAATTTGCCACACACTTTATGAAAAATCAGACCTTCGGCTCATTCGGCATAAGCCAACTCGGGATAAACGCCCATAGTGACGCCGTTCACTCTGCCTATTTTCTCAGCGCTGTCCCAGTGATAGCTGCCCTTCTCGAAATCGGCGCATTGCGGGTATTCTTTAACAAGATCATAATCGCCGCCGCCATTCATAAACACTATTCCCTTGCACTCGCCGTTTACTATGTAAGCTATTACGGAAACGCTCGAATAATCGTGCTCATCTTTTATGGCGTGATTATATTCCATGCAGAACTTAGCGTTGTTTTCGGGACTTACCGCCAATTCATCGTCAAGGCGTATGGAGAAAGTGCCGAACATACCATCTAAGATCAGCGTGTGCGGCTCGGGGAGCTTGTTCAAGCCAAAGCCCTGTTTCTCCGCGCTCCGGATAACGCCGTTCAGAGTCTCGTACATCTCCTTGGCGTTCCTGTAAGAATAAGAGATCGAGTCGTCATCCGGTCTTATCTCCGCCGCCTCATTCATCGGTACGACAGGCGAAGTCCCGACTATGTAAGCCTTCCCGCTCTTGGAATTGACCGTCTTTCCCGCGCTGCCGCCGTTCCATTTGTAGGAAGCGGGGAATTCCCCGCCGCGAAGCCCAAAGTCGAATATCTCAAACCCTTCGCCGATATCCTCAAACGGACAATCCACGCAGAAAGTTCCCGTACATTCCCCGTCATACATCACAAACACGAGCGTGATGTTATCCAACCCCCTTGTATTTTTTGGAGAACTCGCCGCAGAGCTTTTCCTCGGCGTATTTTGAGAAATCCGTCAAATTATACCTTTCGGCGTCATCGACTTCGCAGCTCCACTTTCCGTTATTAACGTCCAGGACGATCGTATCGACATTAAAGGTGTCGCTCCCCGCGCCGTGTCCTTCTTCCTTCGCCTCGGAGAGGAATTCTTCAAAATCTGCCCGTGCCTTCTGTGCAAGGGCGTTCGCTTCTTCCACATCTGAGGATATCGAACCGCTTATCGAAGCGCCTGTTGAACTGCTCATCGAACTGCTTGTCGAACCGCTTGCCGAGCTGTTTGCCGAACTGCTCACCGAACTGCTTGTTGAACCGCTCACCGAACCGCTTGTAGAACCGCTCGCCGAACCGCTTGCCGAGCCGCTCACCGAACTGCTTGTCGAACCGCTTGCCGAGCCTTCCGAAGCGTTACAGCCCACGATCCCGAACGCCAGCATGACCGACGCGGCAGCCGCCAAAAGCCGTTTGCCGTTAAAAATGTCCATCGCTATCCTCCTAAAATGCGCGCCCCCAAGATTTTTGAGGACGCGCCAAAAGCTTTAGATCATCGATTCCTGCCAGCAGTCGGGAGCCTTGAGCCCGAACATCTTCACCACCGTGGGCGCAACGTTGGACAGCCCGTAATTTCCGTCCTTGATCGTGTACTTCACGTCCTTATCGTAGATAATGAACGGCACGGGGTTGAGCGAGTGCGCGGTTCTGACCTGAACAACGCCCTTCTTGTTCTTCTCGAGCATCTCATCCGCGTTTCCGTGGTCGGCGGTAACGAGCATGGTCACGCCCTCCTCGTCGCAGACCTTCTTAAGTCTCGCGAGACCGATATCGACGCTCTCCACGCCGATGATTGTCGCCGCCATAGAGCCCGTATGTCCTACCATATCGCCGTTCGGGAAGTTGCAGCGCAAGAAATCGTATTTCTTGGACTTTATCGCTTCTATCAGATCGTCGACGATGTCCGCGGACTTCATCCATGGGCGCTGATCGAAGCTTACGTTGTCGGACGGTATCTCCTTGAATGTCTCCAACTCCTCGGAGAATTTTCCGCTTC
>CAYPWI010000090.1:0-7581 GCA_964414395.1 uncultured Ruminococcus sp. | reverse complement strand
TAGCAGAGAAGTGGTATAAGGAAAAAATATACCCTATATTTCTCGATACTTCTTGAATTTTCCCTTATTATATGGTATAATATAAGGGAAACATGAAAGGAGTAAGGGAATGAGAGAATTCAATTATTCTAAGATCAGGGATAAAAAATGGGATCTGGAAATGTTGGGGCTTATCGCCGCTATTTATAAGGAGGTCGGGAAGCAGGAGTTATACTTGAAGCAGCGTCCCGAGGAACTTAAAAAGCTGATAAACATCGCAAGGATACAGAGTACAGAGGCGTCAAACGCCATAGAGGGCATAGTTACCACAAACACGCGCATAAAGCAGCTCGTTGAGGAAAAGACCACGCCCCGAAACCGTGACGAGCAGGAGATAGCGGGATATCGTGATGTGCTTAATATCATTCACGAGAATTATGATGTGATAAAGGTAACGCCGAATTATATTTTACAGCTTCATAAGATGATGTACAGTCATATGAATAACCCTATGGCGGGTCGGACGAAAAATGTTCAGAACTATATCAGCGCGGCTCTTTCGGATGGACGAACGGTAACGCTGTTTACCCCGCTTGATCCCTTTGAAACACCTATAGCATTGGATATGATCTGTACAGAATATAACTGCGTGATAGGCAATAATGAGGTCGAGCCGCTGATCGCCATACCAACGTTTATTCATGACTTTTTATGTATTCATCCATTCAACGACGGAAACGGCAGAATGAGCAGACTTCTTACAACGCTGCTGCTTTATCAGAACGGTTTTTATGTTGGAAAGTATATCTCCCTTGAAGCTAAGATCGCAAATGAAAAAGGGCTTTACTATACGGCTTTAAGAGATTTTCAAAACGGCTGGCACGAGGGTAGGGAAAACACGGAGCCGTTTATAAGATACATTCTGGGAACGATCCTCGCTGCATATAGAGACTTTGAGGAACGCTTTGCTCTTGTGGAAACAAAGCGGTCCGCGCTTGAAATGGTAAGAAGTGCCGCGAAGAATAAGATCGGTAGATTTACTAAGCAGGATATCCGAGAGCTTTGCCCGTCGCTCAGCGTTAGCGCGGTCGAGGGCGCGCTGCGCAAGCTCGTAGCCGGAGGTGAACTTGTTCGTGAGGGCAGCGGAAGGGCGGCGAGGTATTATAGGGCAAATTAGCTGTATTTCAAGTGTTTATAATAATGGGGGAGCATTTTTGAGAAATGTTCCTCAAACAGAATACGATAGTATATAAAATGAGATGAGGAAGACAATAATGCTTAAGATACTATTCGTCTGCCATGGCAACATCTGCCGCAGTCCTATGGCGGGCAGCGGAAGGGCAACACGATATTATATGGATGAAAAGTAAGTGTAAGGAGATTTTTCTCTATAAAATAACAGCACCTGATATATGATCAGGCGCTGATTTATGTCAGTTTTTGTTCATCGCTGAGCTTTTCAAGAAATTCATCGGGTGAATACACGGGAATTTTACTTTTGGTGTAGTCTTATTTTGAGTTCTGCTGCGATAACAGTTATAATAACACTCCCATTCAAGTTTTTGAAGAAAATCGATCAGACACAGGAATCAATAACGACTTTCATATTTTGCTCAGCCTTTCTTCTCTTGCTTCCTCAAGTGTTACATCGGGCGGAATTATTCCAAATAATGATTCTGCGATCGCTCTTCTGTCAACATTGGGATTTGACAGCTTTGCGATAACTTTTCCGTTCTCGGTAATAAGAACGTCCTCTGTTTGGGCGATTTTAAGGTATTTGTTGAGATCCATTTTGAGTTCGGCTGCGGTAACAGACATAATAACACCCCCATTCAAGTTTACGTATCCTGTAATTATATTATACCGTGCCCGGGCTGATTTGTCAAGTGTTTTTCGCAAATTCCGAACGGCAAGGCTTGACATAACGCGAATTACATAGTATAATAAAGAGCAGGATTACCGTTACTTATGAAAGGAAACCACCAATGCTCAAAATCTTATTTGTCTGCCACGGTAACATCTGCCGCAGTCCCATGGCGGAATACATTATGCGCGATATGCTTAAAAAGCGCGGTATCAAGGACGTTATCTGCGCTTCGGCGGCAACTTCCACGGAGGAGCTGGGAAACGGCGTTCATTATGGAACGCGTTCCGTGCTGGATCGTCTCGGGATAGACTGCTCGGACAAGAGGGCGCGTCAGATCGTTCAAGCGGATTATAAGGAATATGATCTGCTGTTGGGGATGGATACGGCTAATCTCCGCAATATGCTCCGCTTCTGGGGCGATGCGGAGCATAAGATATACAAGCTGCTCGACTACGCCGAAATAGGTTCTCCGAGAAGGAACAAGGACGTAGCCGACCCGTGGTATACGGGCGATTTCGAGAGTGCCTACCGCGATATCAAGGCGGGCTGCGTGGGGCTTATAAAACGTATCGAGGAGGGCGGGTTTGATGGGCTGGATGAAATTTGATAACGGATACACATACGGCGCTCATGGCAGCGAAGGCGGTTCTATCGTAAAGGACGAGGAGCTTGATAATTCCGCGAGAATAACGCTCGAAGAGCTTTCCAAGGGACATTATGCCGTGACCTGCGGCATTTACGGCACTATGGTTCATACCGCGTGGTTTGATGAAGAAAACGCGTTTTCAAAATATGAACAGATGAAGTCCGACATAGAAGCTATGCTTTCTACAGAAGATGAAGATGAATTTTATAGGCTCATCGATGAGTTTATTGACAGATATTAAGAATAGGCAGGGTAAAATGGAATTCCACGAATATTTGGCACTGCTTAAAAAGCAGCTTGTGATCGACTTTAACTGCGCTTCCGAGGACTTCGATCGCGCCTGGAACATCATCACCGTCTCCGCGGCAAACGCGGGAAGGCGAATGTATTCCGATGATGTTCGCTTCTTTCAAATGGCGACGCTCGGAAAAGGCGCGGTTATCTCGGCGGACGAGTGCCTGCACCCGTTCCTGAATGAGTTTATAAAGGACACGCCCGGTTATCTGATGTTCGAGCAGGATAAGCTGTCCGAGTTGGACTTGGAGCTTAGAAAGCACGGCTATAAGCTTTATGGAACGCATCATCTGTTCCTGCCCGAACGTGACGTAACTCCCGCGCTTGATATTCCGGTAAAATGGTTTGAGGGCAGGGAAGAGATCGAGCCGTTCTATGAGAACAGGCGATTTCCGAACGCGTTATGCGATCATTATATCGAGAACAGACCCGACAGGCTCGTTGTCTGCGCCTATGACGGCGATAAAATAATGGGCATGGCGGGCTGTTCCGAGGACGCGCCGAACTGGTTCCAGATCGGTATCGACGTGTTCCCCGAATACCGGGGCAGGGGAATAGGAACCTTTCTTTCGCTTTTGATGAAGAACGAGATAATAAAGCGCGGCGGGATCCCGCTTTACGGGACCGCCTCCGCGAATATCCATTCTCAGCACATCGCCTTAAACTGCGGATTTTCTCCCGCGTGGGTGGAGATAAATTCCAAAAAATTATAAAAAATCCGCGCGGCTGAGATGCCGCGCGAATGTTTTTTATTTATCTGACGACCGTTCCCTGATAGTAGAATTCAAGTATCTGTTTGTAATCCCACGCCCAGTGGGTAGCAAGCAGGTTCGCGCCGTTCTGGCTGAGTCCCACGCCATGACCGTATCCGTAGGTCGTGAACGTGAACGTGTCATCGGATGAGTTATAATCCACATCGAACGCGATGGAGCGGATGTCGTAGCTCATGATGTTCTCGCGGAATACGCGTCCCGTGATCTTTACGGACTTGCCCGAGGAATTCACGTAGGTCTCGTGACCGCCTACCGCCATATCCCCGACATATTTGCCCTCGGAGTAGCTCAAAATCTCCAGCCACTCGGACGGGTCGCCTTCAAGCGTGATGCCCGTGGTGTTATATATGCGGGACTTGATATCCGCCGAGGAGAAGGTCTTGGTCTTGCCGTAGTTGGGGTCGTACTGCTCGTCCAGCTCGCAGTAAACGCTTTGCAGATATGGCAGGGGAACGCCCCAGACGCTTCCGCTGGACGCGGTGTAACCCGCCGAGGAAGCGGAATATACCGCTTGGATGATCTCGCCGTTATAGTACACCGCTTCGCCGATAACATCGCTTACCAGCAGACGAACGGACGAGGAAACATTTTCTCTCAGCGCGACGCTCGGGTTGTTTCCGTTCAGATTGTTGTATTTTACGTGAGTGTACGCCGCGACTGCCTGAGCTTTAATGGCTTCGGGAGCGAATGTCCCGCCGATCTCGTTCTGAACGATCTGCGAAATAATGTCTATAGCCTTTCCCGAGACCACCTCGCCGTTATTTCGGGTGTTTCTTACAGTAAGTATCTCATTCGCCGCGTCATTGTTATCGGGTTCATCGGGCTCGTCGGGCGGCAATATCTCAGCTCCCGATGAAACGCTCGAGCTTTGAGGCTCGGATATTGAAGAGCTTGAGCTTTGCGGTACCGAGCTTGATGAGCTTGAAGAACTCGAACTTTGCGGTTTTGAGCTTGATGAGCTTGAAGAGCTCGAACTTTGCGGTCTCGAGCTTGATGAGCTTGAAGAACTCGAGCTCTGTGGTCGCGAGCTTGAAGTACTTGATGAACTCGAGCTCTGCGGCGTGGAACTCGAGGAACTCGAAGAGCTTGAACTCTGAGGCACTGAGCTTGAAGAGGTCGAGCTTGAACTTGACTCGGGCGGTTCTTCGTTCAGAAGCTCTTGTATTTTGCCGCTGGGGGTATATTTCGAGCTGAACGGTCTTTGCGCCAGCTTTGGCGACTCGAATGAGAGCGTGAAGAGATTTTCGGGCAAGCCGCCGGGCTGTTCGGGCTGCTCATCGTCCGAGGGAGTCAGAAAATCTGTCGTGCCGTTGCCGTTTGCGCCGTCATCGGGTAAAACGGGGGTCGAGGTCTCGGGTTTATTCTCGGGCACTATCCCAACCACCATACAGGTGAACAGATAGATGCTGCATACGAGAAGCGCGATAAATACCTTGACAAGTGAAATATGTTTCATACTATAGTCCTTTGCGTTCTTTGCCAAGCAATGTCCGTCTGTTTATTCGTCGTCGCCGAAGCCCCAGATTATGTCGGTCGGCCATTTCCTTCCAGCCCAGGTATAATCGAAGATCCTGTCGAATGTGTCGTAGAATTTGGGGCTGGGGTTCGCGTATGCCTTTTCAACGTCTACCTCGGGGCTTTCGCCGTCACGGGTCTTGCGCGCGAAGATGACGAAGCGTGTATTGGCGGTCTGTCCGTAGCCGTAAATGCAGGTGGAGAGCGTCAGCAGCTCATCGCCGTATCTGAGATCGACGTCGGGATTGATGAAGCAGGAGCGGTCGAGTATCTCCGCGCAGAAGTTGTCAAATTCTCCCTTGTTCTCAAAGTCGTGAACGCGGTGGTAGTTGAATACATCACCCGCGCGGCTGTCGGTATTCACCATCATACCGCCGAAGATCTTATAGGTCGAGTTCTCGTAAAGAGTGCTGAAGTTTATCGTCGGGTGATCCTTATAGAAGCCGATATCGTGTATTTTGCTGTTGGGATCGTCGATATCTTCCTGGTGAAGTCTTCCGTCCGAGCCGTAGTTCTTCTTGGCGTAGTTGAAATATTGCAGCAGCACGCCGAAATAGTCTATCTCACCGTAAGCATCCAGCATATTGTGACCGTAGACCACGATATTTCCCGTGTTGTTGCCTTCCTTGAAGTCGCAGCGGTAGTCAACGAACAATGTCCCGGAGCGTACGCTCTCGCCGAAGGAGTTGTGATAGAGGTAGAAGTCATTGTCGGTGGACTGCATTACGATGTTATCCACGAGCGGATCCTCGCCGTCTTTGCCGTTGATGGTGAGCCAGCCTCTGATGTCGTCGGCGTTGACTTTATTGCCCTTGCTGTTGGTTACGCCCTCTTCGGTAAAGAACGGAAGGAAGTTGTCGAGCATACCGGGATTGTCCTTCTTGATCTCTTCCTTTTTCTCGGTGTCTATCTTGATGCCCGCGCCGTGAAACGTGTCGGACAGGCTTTCGTTGTTTTTAACAGCCTCTTGGCTTTCGCTGCCTGCCGAAACGAACAGCACTACAGTAGTTATCAGCACAGCGGCAGCGCAGAGAAATATGATCTTTCTGATGACCTCGGTGGGCTTGTCGCCTTTCCAGGGGATCAGATATTTCAGGATCTTGATAAATACGTTGTCGTTGTCTATGCTTTTTTCCATAAAGTTTCCTCCTTAAAGCGCTTCGGAGCATATGATGTGTGTATTTCCCAAGCGCCGTCGGTAATTTAGTAGCTCAGGAGCTTGGACTTGTCCCAGACAGAGCCCGACCATGCCGGCACATCGGGATGTGATTTATAATAGTAGTCAAACATTTTCGCCTGATAGTTTCGATATGCCTTGGAAGTGTCTACATATTCGCTTTCACCGGGGCGGACTTTTCTTGCCAGAATTACCCAGCGGGTGTCTACGCTTCTTCCGTAAGGCCAGTGGCAGGTGGAGAGCGTCAGCAGCTGATCGCCGTACTTGATGTCAACATCGGTGAAGAAGCGGCTTCTGTCCATTACCTCGATGATGAAGTTGTTGAAGTCGTCAACATCTCTGAACGAGGTCTTGTTGATATACTGGAACACCTCGCCGTGCTTGGACTGAGTGTTTACAAGCATACCCGCGAAGATCTTGTAGGTCTCGCTGCCGCCGTCGGGAGTCGCGACCATAATGGTCGGGTGTACCTTGTAGAAGTAGAGCGGATCACGGCTCGCGTCGTCGGGGTAGTAGTGGACGAGGTATGAGAAGAACTGTCCGTTTTGCATATTATGCCCGAAAAGCACGATATTTTCATCTGTTCCGTCCCATCTGTTTAGATAGGAGGAGCAGATAGTGCCCGACTCGGATTCGTTTTTGTTGAAATCATGGGTAACATAATAATGATTATCCGTTCCCTGCACGATGACATTATTTACAAGAGTATCGGTGATCTTTATCCAGCCGCGGGTGTCGGGATTTGCCTCGATAAGCGGCTCGAAGTTGATGTTCAGCGGCGTGTTGGTGACCGGCGTCAGGTTGTTGAACCAGTCGGGAACTTCCTCGGTGCCGGGACCTGTAGCGGTGTCGGGCTGGGGATTTTCGATGTAATCGGGGCGTTTGTAGCTGCTGGAGATAAGGCTGTCCATAGGAGCGCCCGCCATATTGCCGATTATGTTGTTCAGCTCGTTGCCCTTCTGGATACTGAATATCTGCATACCCAGAACAACAAGCGCGACTATAAGTATCGCCACTGCCGCAATGAGAAAGATCTTGCGGAACTTTTCCCCGGGTGAATCATAGGACTGAGGAAAAGCAGCTTCGGCAAATTTCGCGAAACCGCTTTTCGGACTGCGTCCCGCTATTTTATCGGACTTTTTCGGGTGTCGGTTTACCTTAACACTTTCATCGTGCATCTCCAGCTTATCCATGGCGATGGTCTTGGAAGAATTCAGTTTTTTCTTAGACTTTTTGTCATTGTTATTGTTGTTAAAATCGTCGTCGTCAAAATATGAAGGCATTGTTATTTTCCCCTTTCGTTTTCTTTGATAAATTCAGCCAACATTTT
>CAYPWI010000089.1:0-7581 GCA_964414395.1 uncultured Ruminococcus sp. | reverse complement strand
GTTTGAGCGTGACTTCCGCAAGCATATTTCCGAAAATCTCAGCGGCGCGGTCGTTTCCGTGGAGATCGCCAATCTCAAGGAGCTTTCCGAGATATATAATACGCAATACACCGACGAGATAGTCCGCAGCATAGCGGAATATATCGCGGCGATCCCGACGGATAACGAAAAGATGATCTACAGATTTTCGAGCGATATACTGTTCGTTACGCTTATCGGCGCGCACAGGGAGACCGCTATGCGGTTCGCGCAAACGATATTGCTGAAATTCCGCTCGCCGTGGTTCCTCAATGATAACGAGAACAGGCTGGACATCTACGCGGGCATAAGCCTGTTCCCCGATAACGCGGACGAGGTCTGCGACTGCGTGAGAGCTTCCACAAGGACATTAAGACTCGCCAAGGAGCGCAATCTTCATGACGCGGTGAGCTACTCGGACGATCTTGAAGAAAAGCTCGACGACAACAAGCGCATGAAGAGCCTCATAGCGGACGCTGCCGAAAACGACTTCAACGGGTTCTACTTCCTGTATACGCCCGTGGTGGACGCTAAGACGGGGGCGCTGCAATGCTGCGAAGCGCACCTGTTCTGGAGCAACGGGGATATTATCGCCTCAAAGGAACGGTTTTTGCCGATAATCGAGCGGATATCGCTGGCGGCGGAGCTGTACACATTCGTTGTGGAGCGGATATGTGAGTTCTGCGCGTCGGTGAGGGAGATAGGGATAACGGGATTCAGGGTGAGCTTTGCCATTCCCTCGGATATGCTGACCGTGGAAAACGGAGTGGCTATTCTGCAAAAGGCGCTGCTGGAATACTCGCTGCCGCCGGAGGCTGTAAGCATTTGTGTTTCGGAGAGCGAGGGCACGCTTGGGAGCAGCGAGGCTTTGAAGCAGTTCCACTCGACGGGCGTGAATATCATAGCGGACGACCGCGGCGGGAACTTCTTTACGGCGGCTCCGCTGGAGAACCCGTATGTGAATATGATAAAACTGCGCAGCAGGCGGCTGTCGGACGATCCGATATCGGCGGCGTTTGTGAGATCGCTTATCGACAAGGCGCACGCGAAGGGACTAAAGGTGTGCGTAAAGGGTGTGGATAATCACACGGCGCTTGAGAACGCGAGGAAGTTCGACGCGGATCTGGTGCAGGGGATAATCAACGGAAGACCGCTGCACACATCGGAATTTATTCGGAAAATGGTGATGAACAGAGTTACTTGACGGATGGGGCTGTAAAAAACTCCTTTCCAATTTTCTCTTTGGAACGTTGACAAGCCGTCGGTTTGTTTTTTTGCCCTTGGCAGGGTAATGCCGCGCGGACGGGGGAACACCCTTCGGGGGCGGGAGAGGGGAATAAAATCCGGCAAAAACGCGGACCCCTCCCCCGACCCCTTTTTCCCTCTCCCCCACCCCTCGCATTTTTCGTAGCTGTAAGCGATATTGTTATCCTTTGCAATTACGACCAATGTATCACCGACTGCTTGATCTGAATTATAGGTTGCGTAAGTCGGCCGTATGTTGGTAAGGTCTGCCACAATGAGTTCAAATGAGTGAACGCTATGAAAAGCCCCGCAAATTACTATTAAAATTAGCCGAAGATGTTAAAAACTTCTTCGGCTTTTTATCATATTTGGCAAATTTATTTTTTCGGCGATTTCCTATTGAAATTCGGCGAAAAATGGTTTATAATAAAGATGTATGGGTTAGAAGTTAGAAGTAAGAGGTAAGAGAAAAGAAGTCCTTTTTGCCCTTGTTCATCTCCGCGATTATATCTTGAATTATTATACAATAAGGAAACAAAATGAAAAGTGTTTTGAAATATCTGGGCGGGTATCTCCGCCATGTCGATAAAATTCTCCCCGTGATCTGCATCGGGCTTACGGTGTTCAGCATTTATCTCGCTAACACTATGACGTTCGAGTCCATGCAGGGGGTCATCACCGAGGAAAGCTCGGTCAAGACGCAGCTTATGGCAGCTATTCTCGGAATTTGCGCGGCGATAGCGATCTCGCTTATCGACTACAAATTCTTATCGAAGATCTGGTACATCTACGCGCCCGTGGCGATCATTCTTCAACTGCTGCTGTTTACACCGCTGGGCGTTTCGCGTGATGACGATGTGGCGTGGCTGAACTTCAAGTACTTCACCATTCAGCCGTCCGAAATATTGAAATTCGCGTTTATTCTCACATTCGCGACGCATCTGAGCAAGGTCGGCGACAAGCTGAATTCCCCGAAACACCTGCTGCCCGTACTGGCGCACGGACTGCTCCCCGTCGGGCTGATACTTTTTCAAGGCGACGCGGGCTCGGCGCTGGTGTTTTTGTTTATGTTCATCATTATGCTGTTTGTGGCGGGGATATCGTGGAAGTACCTTCTCGCGGGCGCGCTGGCGGTTCCGCCTATACTCTATGTCGCGTGGAATTTCATCATGAAGGAACACCACCGACAGCGATTTCTCATTCTCTTTGATAAGGAAATGCAGGACGCGGAGCGCCTGAACAAGTTCAACCAACAGTATAACGGCAGGCAGGCGCTTGGATCGGGACAACTGCGGGGATTGGGCTTCGACGCGGACAACTTCACATGGATAATAGAAGGCAGAAACGACTACATCTTCGCGTATATCGGAATGACGATGGGATTTATCGGCTGCATGGCGGTCGTGATAGCGTTGGCGACGCTCTGTCTGAAGCTGATCTCCGACGCGTCGGGCGCGCAGGATCAGCTCGGTAAGCTTATCTGCGTGGGAGTGTTCGCAATGGTACTCTTCCACTGCGTGGTGAATATCGGAATGGTGCTGGTCGTAATACCCGTTATCGGCATACCGCTGCCGTTCGTCAGCCAAGGCGGCACTTCCATGGTGATGATGCACGCCTGTATGGGGCTCGTCCTATCGGTGACGGCGCATAAAGAAAAACCGAAGCATATGTTCTACACGGAGAAGGACTGATCTTTTACTTCACCGCCGCGGGTGCGGAATAATTATCAAATTGGGAGTTCAAGCTTATGAAACCTATTGTACGCGATCTTAAGGTACTTTGCCCCGAGCATTACGACGCTCAGCTAAAGCGTTTCAGGACAGCCGAGGTGAGGTTCGCCGAGCATTTCGGCGAACTTCGCGAGCATCGCTTCTTCTCCGCGCCCGGCTGCACCGAGATCTGCGGAAGTCAGACCGATCACAATAACGGAAAGGTGTTCATGGCGAGCGTCGACGCGGACACTATCGCCGTGGCACAGCTCTCCGAGGACGACACCATCAGGATAAAGCCCGACGGCGCGCCCGAGTTCTTCGCCAATATAAACGAGGAGATCTCAGACGACGAAAAAGGCACTCCGACCGCGTTCCTCAAGGGACTGGTGAAGATATTCAGAAAAAACGGGCTGGAGGTAGGCGGGTTCTCCGCGCTCACCTGCTCGGCGGTCTCCGACAAGGCGGAGCTTTCGAGCCGCGTGTCGCTCGAGGTGCTTATCGCCGTTATTATGTGTCACCTCTTCAACGGCGGTCAGATCCCCCAGCACAAAATAGCCCAAATGACCTTCCAAGCCGACAAAAAATTCGGCAAGGGCGAGGAATACATAACCCGCTTTGTCGGCTGCGCGTCGGGCGGGTTTACGATGATAGACTTCCGCGACAGCGACACACCCATTCTCGAAGGGGTGCCCTGCGATTTCAAAAGCTATGATCACGCACTGTGCATCGTCGACGCTAAAGACAGAAACGTGGACTTCTCCGAGGAACGCGAGACCATAGAGCGCGAGATGAGGGAGATAGCGGGCTACTTCGACTGCGAGACGCTGCGCTCGCTGGCGCTGCCCGATATCACGCTGAACATCAACGAGCTGCGCCGCGTGTTCGGCGACAGAGCGGTACTGCGCGCTATTCACTTCTTCTACGAAAATGAGCGCGTGGAACGTATGATCCACGCGCTGAAAAACGAAAGATTTGAGGACTTTTTAAACGCCGTCAACGAGAGCGGCGACTCGTCCTTTAAATATCTTCAGAACGTCTGCCCCATCTCCAATGTGCGCAAGCAGAGCCTTTCCGTGGCGCTGAACATCGCCGAGACCACGCTGCACAGAAAGGGCGCGTGCCGTATACACTCCGACGGGTTCACCGGGGCTATACAGGCGTTCGTGCCGCTCGAAGATCTCCAGCAGTTCAAGATGAACATGGAGAAGGTCTTCAGCGCGGGGAGCTGTCATGTGCTCTCGATCCGCTCTATAGGCGGAACGGAAGTCGTTATCACGCCCGAGAAGTGATCACTCGCTCACTTCATATTCGCTCATCTGCTTTATGAGCTTGATATCGACCAATACATCGGCGAGTATTCCCTTTTCTGTGTATTCCTCGCTGAACACCTTGCCGTTTACGCGGATATCGGCGAGCAAGCCGCCCTTGTCGTAAGGCAGCAGCAGCTTCATGCGCTTAGATGTCTGCGGGAGATTTCTCGCTATAGCCGAGAGCAGATCGTCGATACCCTTGTTTTTGAGGGCGCTGATCTTTACGGTCTTGTCGTCGGTGTGAAAATTTTCGTCTATCTTGTCGCACTTGTTGAGGGCGGTGACGACGGGAATTTCCGCCGCGCCGAGTTCCGCTAAAGTTTTAAGAGTTACGTCCGCCTTTTCGGCGAAGTCGCTGTCGGAAACGTCGCATACATGGATTATGATATCCGCGCAGGCGGCTTCCTCCAATGTCGACTTGAACGCTTCCACGAGATTATGCGGCAGACGGCGTATAAGCCCTACCGTGTCGACGAGCAGCAGGCTTCTCCCATCGGGGAGTTCAATAGCCCGCGCTGTAGGGTCAAGCGTCGCGAAAAGCTTGTCCTCGGCGAGAACGCCCGCGCCTGTCAGCAAATTCAGCAGAGTGGATTTTCCCGCGTTGGTGTAGCCGACTATAGCTCCCACCTGAACGCTGTCCTTTTTGCGGCGTTCGCGCGAATAACCGCGGCGCTCCGTCAGTTCCGCAAGCTCCGCGGAGAGCTTTTCGATACGGCGACGAATGTGACGGCGATCGGTCTCGAGCTGGGTCTCACCCGGACCGCGCGTGCCTATCCCTCCGCCAAGACGGGAAAGGCTCGTGCCTATCCCCATAAGGCGCGGCAGACGATATTTCAGCTGCGCGAGCTCTACTTGAAGCTTGCCCTCTTTCGATACCGCGCGACCCGCGAAGATATCGAGTATCAGCATGGTACGGTCTATAACGCGCACGTCCGTCTCGTCCTCGATATTGCGTATCTGGGAAGCGGTCAGCTCGCAGTCGAAGATCAGCAGAGTGGCGTTAAGGCTTTGGCAGAGTTCTTTCACCTCGTCAAGCTTGCCCTCGCCGATAACGGTCGCCGCGTCGTAAGCGTCGCGCTTCTGTATCACGCGCGCTATTTCCTCCGCGCCCGCCGTTTGAGCAAGCTCGGATAGTTCGTCCATGGAAACGTCGGGATCGTATTCCCCGATATCCGCGGAAACTAAAATGGCTTTTTCGATAAGATTTTCCTGTTTGTTTTCTTGCATATATATTCCTCCCTTAAACGAGATTGAGGAATGAGTAACGGTGATATTATAACACATTTTTTTGTGTTTGTCAATACTCAAGTTTTTGAGGAACACTCATGAATGAAAAAAGATCAAAGGCAGCGGGTCTTATAATTCTGACCGTCGTCTGCTGCGCCGCAATGGCGGTTACGGAGACGCTGATAGAGCCGCCGTACATAATAAAATCCGCGATGAAGATCGCGATATTCTTCGGTGCGCCCGTGATCTACGCGCGCATCGCGAGGATAAAATTGTTTGAGACTTTCAAGGACATCGAAAAGAAGGATATCCCAAGGCTCTTAGGGCTGGGAATTGCCGTTTACGCGCTTATCTTCGGATTTTATCTGCTGACGCGCGGCGTTATCGACTATGCGGCGATAGTACAAAAGCAGACCGCCGATCAGCAGGTCGGGGAAGGAAGCTTTATCCCGGTGGCGGCGTATATCTCATTCGGCAACTCATTTCTGGAGGAGTTTTTGTTTCGTCTGGTGTCGTTTTTAAAGCTCTCCGAATACGCGGACAAAAGGGCGGCGTATATATTCAGTTCCCTGATATTCGCGGTGTATCATATAGCGATGATCGCAGCGTCGTTCCCGCCCGCGCTGCTGGCGGCGGCGCTTATAGGACTGGCAGTCGGCGGGTTTATTTTCGATCTCGTGGACGCGAAGCGCCAAAGCATCTACAATTCGTGGATAGTGCATATGTTCGCGGATCTTTCGATCATGACGATCTGGTTTCTTTATATCTGAGGTGCAAATGATCATTTTAATAGAATGTTTCGGCGCGTGCTTGTTATTCGGCTGCTTTATCATCGGTTCGCTTCTGATAAAAAAAAACGCGTGGCTGAACGATTACCCGCCCGACGCAGTCAGGGTGTTCCTTGAAAAGGACCCCGGCTTCAAGCGGCGGGAAAAAAACAGGCGCTCGGCGTTCTTATCGCGGCGAAGCTTGCCGCCTGCGTGATCTTTACCGCCCTGCTGTCGTGGCTCGCATACCTCGCGGGCGCGAGAGACTTTTGGAGTGCGGCACTGTACAGCTATATCATCTGGTTTACGGTGAATTTGTTTGATGTGGTCGTGCTCGACCTCGGCATATTCGCCCATTGGAGGAAGATACGCCTGCCCGGTACAGAGGATATGGATAAGGTATACGCCTCAAATCGGAGAAAACATCTGTTGGACGGGCTGTTCGGAATTCTGATAGGAATTCCCGTGGCGGCGCTGTGTGGGCTGATGATAAATATTTTGAAATAAGTACGCAAACATATTCCGTTAGCGGAAATTGACATAAAGAGTCAGGAGTTGAAACTATGAAATTCAAAAAATACGATGTGCTGATAGTCGGCACGGGAATTTCGGGCATTTACGCCGCGCTGAATTTAGACAGCGATCTGTCCATTCTAATGTTATCGAAGAAGGAGCTTACGCTCTGCAACTCGGCGCTTGCCCAAGGCGGCGTGGCGGCTGTTATGGACAAGGAACACGACGACAGCGAGCTTCACATTCACGATACCATGGTCGCGGGGCAGTTCAAGAACGACCCCGACCAGGTCAAGTTGCTCGTGGAACAGGGCCCCCGCGATGTGGAACGCCTCGTCGAAATGTACGGCGTGGACTTCGACCGCAACGAGGACGGTTCCCTGGCGCTGACGCTCGAAGGCGGACATTCAAGGCGGCGAATAGCTCACCACAAGGACACCACGGGCTTTGAGATTGAGACGCATCTGATAGCTCAGGTGCAGAAGCTGAAAAACGTCTCCGTTATCAATAATTCCGTACTGTGCCGGTTGGAGAAAAGCGGAAAAACGTTCTTCGCGGACGTGGTTCTCGAGAACGGAACGCACGAATATTATTGTTCCGATAATGTTGTAATGGCGACTGGCGGCATCGGACGCGTCTACAGCTTCACGACCAATTCCGCGATCGCTACTGGCGACGGCATACAGCTGGCGTATAATCTCGGCGCGGAGATAAAGAATTTAAGCTATGTGCAGTTCCACCCGACGGCGTTCGCCGACCGCGAAAATCAGGAGTGCTTCCTTATTTCGG
>CAYPWI010000088.1:0-7616 GCA_964414395.1 uncultured Ruminococcus sp. | reverse complement strand
CGGCGCTCGAGGCGCTGAAATACCCGTGCGAGGTAAGGCTCACGACCGACAGCAAGTATGTTGTGGACGGTGTTACCAAGGGCTGGGCTGTCGGCTGGAGAAAGCGCGGCTGGAAGAAGTCGGACGGCAAGCCCGCGCTCAATCCCGACCTCTGGGAGCGCCTGCTGGGGCTTCTGGAGCGGCACAAGGTGGAATTCTGCTGGATAAAAGGTCACGCGGGGCACGCCGAAAACGAGCGCTGCGATGCGTTGGCGGTAATGGAGCGTGATAATTATGCAAAACGCGCCTAAGATCAATTTCGGAAAAAAGCTTGAGGCGATCATCGAGGAAAACGAGCGCGCGGGAAAAGTTCCCAAGCTGCTGCTTCACGGCTGCTGCGCGCCCTGCTCGAGCTACTGTCTGGAATATCTTTCAAAATACTTCGAGATCACGCTGTTTTATTATAACCCGAATATCACGGATATTCAAGAATACGATAAGCGCGCCGCGGAGGTCGTGCGGCTCGTAAAGGAACAGCCCGCCGTCCACCCCGTGAACGTCATCATCGGGGAACACGAGCCGGAGCGGTTCTGCGAGATCGCCAAGGGGCTGGAGAATGTTCCCGAAGGCGGAGAGCGGTGCTTTCGCTGTTACCGCCTGCGGCTGGAGGAGGCGGCGAGACGCGCCAAGGAGCGGGGTGCGGACTATTTCTGTACGACGCTTTCGATCAGTCCGCTGAAAAACGCCGCCAAACTCAATGAAATAGGCGCGGAGCTCTCGGAGATCTACAAGATCCCGTGGCTGCCGAGCGACTTCAAGAAAAAGGGCGGGTATCTTCGTTCCATAGAATTGTCAAAGGAATATGGGCTGTACAGGCAGAATTACTGCGGCTGCCCGTATAGTATAAGAAAAAGCTCGGAGCCTTGAACAGCTCCGAGCTTTTTATATAATGTGTATCAGTTTCTGACAACGTAGACGGTGACGATCTCGCCGTCCTTGACATTGACGGGGTCGCCCTCGTTTATTTCGATCTGCCCTTTGGTGCAGCGCGATACATAGCCGTTCATGTGATCGGGGCGCTGTTCATCGACCGTGATATACTTGATGCCCAGCTGGTCGAGCTGTTTGGTGAAGTTCGACGCGGTTTGCATAAAGTACGCCGGGAGCGACGCTATGCCGCTGCCAAGGCTCACCTTGACCTCGATCTCCGTGCCCTTGTCAACGCTGCTGCCGGGCGCGACGGATTGATCGAAGATATATCCCGCGGCGTATTTGTCGTTATAATCATAGGTCGGCACAAGCGTCAGATTGCCCTTAAAGAAAGCGTCCGCGGTCTCGAACCTGTAGGAATCCTCAACAAAATCGGGCACGATGACCTGTTCCGGGACCTCGTAGTTCCGCGCGACGTATACTATTACCGTCTCGCCCTTGGCGACATTTATGGGCTCGCCCATATCGATAATAGCGCCGTCCTTCTCGCACCGCAGAACATTGCCGTCGGGAAGATCGTTGTTGTTCTCGTCCATAAGCTCGTACTTTATGCTGAGCTTGGTGAGCTCTTCTATATAGTCATCCGCCAGCTGCATAGCGTAGGGCGGAAGTTCGACGATGCTCTTGCCCTTGCTGACCTTGACCTTTATCTCGGTGCCTCTGGGGACCGCCTCGTCAGCCTCGACAGACTGCTCGAAGATAAATCCGGTCTGCACGTCGTCGTTGTAGTCATATGTGGGAACGAGCGTCAGCCTGTTCTCAAAATCCTTGACGGCGTTTTCGTAGCGGTAGTTGTCGGTGAAGTTCGGGACTATAACGGTCTCGCTTATAGGCACGGAATCGCTGTCGGCGTTCGATGAGGAATTAACGCTGCTGCTCGTTCCGCCGGAAGACACGGCGCCGCTGTTATCATAGAATGAGCTGTTTGAATTGCTTTCGGGACCGCCCGGAACGCACGCTCCGTGGAGCGTCAGCGCGAATACCACCGCGAACGTGATCAGCACTATCCCCACCGCTATGATCACGGTCAGAAACTTGGTGCGCTCCTGCTTCTGCTTCTTGAGACGGCGTTCTTCCTTGCGGGAGACAGGCGTGCCGTCGGGGTTCCGCGCGCCGGGCGCGTAGGCGGGCGGCGCGAAGAGCTTATCCACAAGATCGGTGATCGTGCGGATACGCGAGTCGTTGGAGAGCTTCATGCCGTTCATTATTACGCGAGATACGTGCTGGGGAACGTTGATGTTGATGAGCGACGGCTCGGGCATACCGCCTGTGCGGGCGATGGCTTCAACGGGATTTGTCCCCGTGAGTACCTTATACAATACCGCCGAGATGCCGTAAACGTCCGTCCAGGTGCCGTTGGGTTCGTTGGAGTACTGTTCGGGCGCGGCATAGCCTCCGTAGATCTCGCAGGCGATCTCCGTGCCCGTCGTGCGCGCCGCGGTGATCGCAAACCCCGCGAGCTTGAGCTCCATCTTGTCCGTGACGAATATCGTCTGCGGGGAGATGCCGCGGTGGATTATCCCCGCCGCGTGCGCGAGAGACAGCGTGGTGAAGATGGGCGGGAAAAGCTCCTTGACCTGCTCCCAGGTCATCACGCCGCCCGAATTCGCGAGGAAGGTCTTCAAGGATATCCCGCTGATGAACTCGAACACGGCGTAGCAGGTGCTGTTCTCGTAGAACACATCCAGCACCGCCTGAATGTGCGCCATACCGCGGAGCTTCATCAGCGACTTGTTAAGATCCGCGAACTCGGAGAGGTAGGTCTTGTACAGCGGGCTGTTGTTGGCGTTCACGGAGATGTTGGTCTCGCCCTTGGCGCGCGTGCACAGCGTGTCGGGCATAAATTCCTTGATCGTCACCTTCGTGGAGGTAGACGTGTCGTAGCCGATGTAGACAGCGCCCTCGCCGTTGTAGGAGAGCAGTCGTCCGACGATGTAGCGCTCGGCGAGGAAGGTCTTAGGCTCGAGATAGGTCGGGATATGCGGGTCGAGATCGCTGTAGCCGCATATTTTGCAGGGGTCGCCGTCTTTTTCGTTCATACAGCCCATGCAAAGAGAGGTTTCTTTCAGCATTTTATATTTTCACTCCGTCCTGTGGAAAGATCAAATCGGAAAAACCGTGTAAAAAAGTTATAAATGTTCTTCCAAGCTTATAATGATACACTAATACTATACAACAAATCCGCGAAAAAGTCAATAATTATGACAGTATTGTAATATTATTATGGCTAACTATCGCGATTTTGTAACCTTTATTCACGTTTTCGACACTTAATGCGGAGCGTGGGAAGAAATTTTGTATAAATCGCCGAGTGTTTTTTTAGAGAATAAAAACACTGTTATAAAATCGTTTTTTAATTCGTATAAATCGTTATAAATTTCGCATAAATCGTTAAGAAATTCGTATAATTCGATTAGAAATTCGTTAAACGTTCGGTAATTCGTATAAATAGTCAAGGAGCGTTTGTATATAATTGTTAAGGAATTTGTTTAAAATCGTTATAAAATTCGTATAAAACGTTTGAAATTTGTATAATACTAATTCTCAATTAAAAGCGGACAAAAGTCATTCCGTACTCGTGCACAAAAAGCCCCGTCTCCGTTTGGCGGACTAAAAAATTTATCTGTTCTAAATGGAGAATTCACATAAAAATCGTTATAAAATTAGTATAAACCGTTATAATTTCGTATAAATCGTTATAATTTCGCATAAATCGTTAAAAAATCCGTATAAATGGGTTAAAAATTCGTAAAACATTCGAAAATTTGTATAAACGATCGGTAATTCGTATAAATCGTCAAGCAGTTCGTATAAAAAATGTTAAGGAATTCCTTTAAAATCGTTATAAAATCCGTATAAAATCGTTATAAAATTCTTATAAATCGTTATAAAAACCGTATAAAATATGCGGAAATGAATTATATGCCGAAAAAACTCCAAAAAATCACAAATATTCTCTTGCAAAACCGCGGGAAATATGTTACAATATAATAGCAGGATAATTTATCCAAATATTTTTTCGGTTTGAAAGGAGCTTTTACCATGAGTTTTTTCGATGATGTTATCAAGACCGGCAAGGATGTTGTTTCCGCCGCGGGCAAGAAGACCGACAGCGCTGTTCGTCTTTCCAAGCTCAAGGTCAAGGAAACGCAGGTTCACAACGATATCCGCGCAAAATATGAGAAACTCGGCGAGTTCGTTTACAACGCTTCAAAGTCGGGCGAGAAGGACGAGGCGGCTCTCTCCGAGCAGATCAAGGCGCTGAACGATCTCTTTACGGAGCTCGAGGATATCTCCAAGCAGACTGACGAGCTCAAGAATATCGTTACCTGCCCCGAGTGCGGCACAAAGCATAAGGACGACGACACCTATTGCAGCAAGTGCGGCGCGAAGCTCCCCGAGAAGCCCAAGCCCGAGCCCGAGGAAGCTCCCGCTGACGACAAGTCCGAAGAGGATAAGTAAAAGAATGATTGTGCGCAATTAACATATTTTCACCGATAATAATTTTGATATTCGGCATTTTTTACAAAAATAAATGCCGAATATCATTTTTTCGGCGAAAAACGTTGTCTTTTTGCACTAAATATGATATAATTTAAGATGTGGTTTTGCGATTTTGAGCGCTAAACCCATAAATCAAATAACATAGTCGAACAAAAGGAGACACAAATGAAATTCAAGAAGATACTCGCCGCGGTGATGTCCGTGGCAATGCTCGGCACCATGAGCCTTATGACAGGCTGCAATGATCAGTCGGGCAGCAATTCCAATGATACGACAAGCACTTCTTCCTCAAACGGCGCGGCGGGCGGAAGCTCTTCCGAGAACAACGCGTCCGAGCCTGCTTCCGATAAGAAGTTTGTAGTCGGTATCTGCCAGCTGATAGAGCACCCCGCGCTCGACGCGGCTACAAAGGGCTTCAAGCAGGCTCTGACAGACAAGCTCGGCTCTAATGTCGAGTTCAAGGAGCAGAACGCTCAGGGCGAATCCGCGAACTGCGCTACAATCATCAACAACTTCGTTTCCTCGAATGTTGACCTTATTATGGCGAACGCTACAGCCGCTCTTCAGGCTGCGGCTTCCGGAACGGGAACTATCCCTGTCGTAGGTACGTCTATCACCTCTTATGAGTTATCCCTTGACGGCGACAGCTGGAAGGGCAAGAACATCACGGGCGCTTCCGACCTCGCGCCCATCGATCAGCAGGAGGATATGATCCTCGAGATATTCCCCGACACCAAGAAGGTCGGCATCCTCTACTGCTCCGCCGAGCCGAACTCCAAGTATCAGGCGGACGTTATGATCGAGGAGCTCAAGAAGGACAATATCGAGTACAAGGAATATACGGTAACGGACTCCAACGAGATCAACGCTCAGACCAACGCCGCTGTGGGCGAGGGCTGCGACATTATCTATATCCCGACCGATAATGTTATAGCAAACGCTGCCGAGACCGTTAAGAACGTAGTCCTTCCCGCCAAAGTCCCCGTAGTTGCCGCCGAAGAGGGCATCTGCTCGGGCTGCGGCACCGTAACGCTCTCCATTTCCTATGAGAGCATGGGCTACAACGCGGGGTTAATGGCTTATGATATCCTTGCCAACGGCAAGAAGGCGGGCGACCTTGAGATCGGTTATTCCGATGTTACCAAGAAGTACAACAAGGAGATCTGCGACGCTCTCGGTATCACTATTCCCGAGGGTTACACCGCTATAGAGTGATCTTTTAAAACCTGTTAATAGCTGCGGCAGGGAGCGGGTATCCGTTCCCTGCTAGTTTAAGGCAACGATTGGAGATAGAAAATGAACCCGTTTATGACATTCGTAAACGCTTTGCCGGGAAACATCTGCCAGGGTCTTATCTGGGGAATTATGGCGATAGGCGTTTATATAACCTATAAGATCCTTGACTTCCCCGACCTCAGCGTCGACGGCTCGATAGGCACGGGCGGAGCTGTGGCGGTCGTTATGATCGCGAACGGCGTTCCCGTATGGCTGGCGCTCGTGTGCGCGTTTACCGCTGGATGTCTGGCGGGTCTGGTCACGGGATTGCTGAATACCCTGCTCGGTATCCCGGGAATACTCGCCGGTATACTTACGCAGATTTCGCTTTACTCGGTGAACCTAGTCATTCTCGGCGGCTCCAATAAATCAATAAGCGTCGATAAGTTCCCGCTGCTTCTTTCTTCAAGACGTGTAGCGACAAGCATGGGATTTCCGTCCTACGGCTGGGAAATGGGAAAGTGTCTGATAATAGTCGCTGTTCTGATAGCCGCACTGTATTGGTTCTTCGGCACGGAATACGGATTTACTATCCGCGCTACGGGCTGCAACGGCAATATGTCGCGCGCGCAGGGCATCAATACAAAGAGATCCACTGTCACGGCGCTGGTTCTTTCCAATGGACTTGTGGGCTTGTGCGGCGGTCTGCTGGCTCAGTACCAGGGCTTCGCGGACGTTAATATGGGGCGCGGCGCTATCGTTATAGGGCTTGCCGCGGTCATCATCGGAGAAGTTCTCGGGTCGGCTATTTTCCGCAAGCGATTCAACTTCGTTGCCAAGCTGTCGTTCACGGCATTGGGCGCTATCATCTACTATCTGGTGCTCCAGCTGGTAATGCTGACGGGGCTTCCGCAGACCTACAACAAGCTGTTCTCGGCTGTCGTGGTCGCGATATTCCTCGCGGTGCCGTATATCCGAAAGGCAATGAAGACCTCGTATCGGCGAGCAGCGAAAAACTCGCTGAAACCCGAAAAACCGCCAAAGAAAGGAACGAACACCGATGCTTGAATTGATAAATGTTCAGAAGACCTTCAACGCGGGCACGATAAATGAGAAGCACGCCCTGAACGGCGTTTCCATAAAGCTTGACGACGGCGATTTCGTGACCATAATCGGCGGCAACGGCGCGGGAAAATCCACGACCTTGAACGCCATAGCGGGTGTGTGGCCTATAGACGGCGGTTCTATCATCATCAACGGAAAGAACGTAGTCGGCGAGCCCGAGCACAAGCGCGCGAAGTATATCGGCAGAGTTTTCCAGGACCCTATGACGGGCACTGCCGCCACAATGGAGATACAGGAGAACTTGGCGCTTGCGGCGAGACGCGGCAAGACCCGCACGCTCAAGTGGGGCATTACCCGAGCCGAGAGGGAGCGCTATCACGAGCTTTTGAAGATGCTCGATCTGGGTCTTGAGGATCGTATGTCCAGCAAGGTGGGCTTGCTCTCGGGCGGTCAGCGCCAGGCGCTGACATTGCTTATGGCGACGCTCAAGAAGCCCGACATTCTCCTGCTTGACGAGCATACCGCTGCGCTCGACCCCAAGACGGCGGCGAAAGTCCTTGAGCTTTCCGACAAGATGATCGAGGAAAACCACCTCACCGCCATGATGGTAACGCATAATATGGCGGCGGCGATAAAGCACGGCAACCGTCTTATTATGATGAACAACGGCAAGATCATCTACGACGTAAAGGGCGAGGAAAAGAAGAACCTCACGGTCGAGATACTTCTCGAAAAGTTCGAGGAAGCAAGCGGTACGGCGCTCAACAACGACCGTATGCTGCTTTCGAGAAACAGTGAGATGTAATTATAATTAAGGAACGCCCCTCGGGCTTTATGAAAGTCCGAGGGGCGAAGTGTATATA
>CAYPWI010000087.1:0-7669 GCA_964414395.1 uncultured Ruminococcus sp. | reverse complement strand
ATCGTCAGCGGCGTTTTCAGCTCGTGACCCGCGTCGGTGATAAAGCGCTTCTGCTTCTCGTAATTCTCCGAGAACGGCTTTACTATCGGCACCGACAGGAATATCAGCATCAAAAGCACGGCGGCAAGTCCTATAAGCGACACGATGCCGCTCGTGAACAAAAACGTCCGAAACGAGCTGAGCTCCCGCCCGCAGTCCAGAAAGACGATATGCGTCTGCGGACCTACGGGATAGACCGCGTAGCGGTAATCCCCGAAGAAGCCGCGCGCCTTGCCCTTCTTCAATGCCGAGAGCGCGTATTCCGCGGCTTTCTCGGTGTCAACCATGGCGATCTTGCCCGTATTGACGGAGATGATGCTGTTGTCCTCCGCGAAGAATACGGAAAAATACCGCGACTCAAACGGCAGCTCCGCGGAAAAGCGGCGGTCGCCGTCATGGCGCTTGTCGAGCTTGTCTCCGAAAAAATCATCCTTCCCCGGCGGCGACATATTGGGGAACTTGCCGTCGTTCTCCACTAAGATATCGAGTACGCCGTTCGCGTCCGTAACGATCTTTCTGAAGTTTATGACCCCCGCCACGGAGAATATAACCACAAGCACCGCGAGCAGCGACAGCATGGACGCGATTATCATCTTAACGCGCAGCTTGCGGATCATGTGTCTTCCTCCAGTCTGTAGCCCGCGTTGCGCATCGCCGTAATGCGGATATTGGCTTTGAGCGCGGTCAGCTTCTTCCGAAGATACGAGATGTAGACCCACACGACGTTTATCTCCGCCTCGCTGTCATAGCCCCAGATCTTCTCCATAAAACGCTCGGACGATATCAGATTTTTGGGGTTGCTCATCAGCATCTCCATCATCTGGAATTCCTTATTAGCGAGGCGGAAAGAACCCGACGGCGTGGAAAGCTCATAGGTCGCGCGGTCAAGGGTGACGTTCCCGACGGTGATCTGTGTGCCGACCTGCGCCGTCTGACCCGCCGACTGCGTGCGCGTCATGGCGCGTATTCGGGCGAGAAGCTCCCGCGAGTTGAACGGCTTTGTGAGATAATCATTAGCCCCCGCGTCGAGACCCTCCACCTTGGCATCGACCTCGGACTTCGCCGTCAGCAGCAGCACGGGCAGAGAATTCCCCTTGCGGCGTATCTCTTTTAATACGGTTATCCCGTCCACCTTGGGCATCATAATGTCGAGTATAGCGCCGTCGTAGTTGTCCGCTTCGAGATAGTCCAGCGCCTCCTGACCGTCAAACGCGCAGTCCACCGAATAGTTGTTTCTTTCGAGAATGGCTTTCAGCGCCTTGGAAAGCGCCTGTTCGTCCTCCGCCAGCAAAAGTCTCATCTTCATCGCTCCTTTCGGGTGATAAATATATTATAAAACATCAAGCTTAAACTGACATTAAAATTGCGGGTCATTATCAAATTTATTATAGCATACCGAAAGTTCAAAGTCAACTTTTTCACGGGAAATGTTAAAAACTTTTGTTAAAAACTACCCCGCCTATCCCGCTTGACAAATCCAATAAAAATGTGCTAAAATAAATATGCCGAACAGCTTCAAAGGGCGTAAAATCACGGTGATTTTGCGCCCTTTTACTGTTCTGTGCCGTAGTTTGCGGCAATACTTATCCGCATGGTATTCTTATCGACCGCTCCGCAGGTGTTTAAGAAGTGTGCCTGTCTCATAACGCAAATAAGTCCAAGGCAAGAAAAAACATTTTTTTAAATCCATGTAACATCAGTCCATTTTATCCGACTGTATAGATAGAGGGGGTGAGACCGAATGGACGACAGCGGGATAATTGAATTATTCTTTGAGCGCTCGGAAAAAGCAATTGCCGAACTGTCGCGAAAATACGGCGCGCTGATAAAGAAACTCGCCGAGAATATTCTGCGCAACAAGCAGGACGCGGAGGACTGCGTAAACGATACATACTTTGATGTGTGGAACGCCATACCTCCGCAAAAGCCTAGGTCTTTGACGGCATTCGTATGCAGGATAGCGCGGAATATCTCGCTTGACAGGTTCAGGAAAAATTCAGCGCAAAAGCGCGGGGCTTACACCGTCTGTCTGGACGAGCTTGCCGAGTGCGTATCGTCCAAAGAGACGGTGGAGACACAGTTCGAAGCGGACGAACTCACAAAACTCATCGAGGAATATCTCGACAAGCTCGATAAAACTAACCGCCTGATATTTGTAAGACGCTACTGGTATATCGACCAAATTAAGGATATAGCGGCGGCTTCGGGGCTGAACGAGGGCGCGGTACGAACGCGGCTGTCGCGGCTCCGCGCAGAACTTCGGGAATATTTGATCGAAAGAGGTGTTGATGTGTGAATAAAGAATTTTTGGCAAACGCGATCGGAAATATCGGCGACGGATATATTGAGGAATTCGCGCGGGTGAAGAAGCACCGCAGGCTCTCGAAAACCTTCGTCGGTATCGGCGCGGTAGGAATTGCGGCAGCTGTCTCGCTTGTCATCGGGCTGAATGTCGTTAAGAAACCGAATTACAATGATCTCCCCAAAATTTTATTTGAGGATTATCACGGAGTGGCAATGGGCGGAATTTATGGAAATAAAACGATCCTATCAAAAAACAGTACACCAATTTGGAACGAAAGCATGAAGATCGAGACCATGCCCGTCTATATGTCGGGATCCGCAGAGCCGGATCACGAAAAAATGCTTTCATTTGTAAAGAACGCGGCGGCGGCGCTTGATATACCCGAAGATGAACTTGAGATATCCGATAATTACGGCTCTCTCATGCAGAACATAGAAGACAATCAAGCGATATGGCAGCCTTCTGAAAAATTTCCTTCATTCGACCCTATCCGAAAAATGATCCTGCAAACTCTAACGGTAAATGGTAAAGCAAAGGATATCCGATTGATGTTGTGTTCAAATTATCAGCTATGGGTGACCTTCGGTTCTTCCCCCGAGGATGGGCTGGAGCTTCCTTCGGGATATGACTTCTCCGAGGACGCGCCTGTTGAGGAACGCGAAAGAGCTTTAAACTACCTTGCGGAGCGCTTTAAGGAACTTACGGGCTATGAGAACTACACCGTTAATCCCGAGCGCGGTTATATGATCAGCCGTGCCGATGACGGCTCGGACATATCCAAGATCGTCAGCGGAACGCTCGACTTTACGACATTCGAGATCGTCGAACACGACGGACGATATATGCTCCGAGAAATATCCGTTCAATCTCCCGCGGGACTTGAAAAGCTCGGCGACTATCCGATAATTTCCGTTGATGAAGCGGAGAAGATACTGAGGTCCGATGCGTATAAAGATGGGAAGCGTTTGCCGGAGGACGCGGAGATCCTGCAAACAGAACTTGCCTATGAGAATTTGACGGGCTATACCGCGGTATTTCCTTATTACAATTTCTATGTTCGTTCCGATGAACCTACTGATTATGAGGGCGATGGCATAGTCTGCGACAAGTACAGCGTCCCGGCGATACCGTCCGGCTTCTTCGAAGGCGCAGATATCAACAGCTAATGAACACGCACATCAGATCAACAATAACTATATACATTTTTACAGGAGAACTACTATGAAAAAATACATTGCAGTGACTGTTTTATCATTATCTTTAGCGATACTTTCTCTTGCGGTCGGGTGCAGCGACATTCACGGAAAAGGCGATAACCCAGACCGGAGCGATCACTCGAATAGCTCAAGCAGTTTTACAAGTTCCATAACAGACAGCCCCGAAAGTTCAAGCGCTCCCAAAACATCTCAAAGCGCAAACATCGAAAGCACCGCCCCCGAGCCTCAGAAGCCCGACGGCGAGCCGACATTCCTGACTTTGCTTGACGGCACGCCCATTTACACATCACAGATAAGCGAGGTCTATAAGGGCGATGAGGAATGGGGGACTAAAGAGGCGATCACCTTCGAGCAAGCCGAACAGGCGGCACGGGACGGTGGTGATTTTTCGGTAAAATGCGACGGTTTTGCCTACGGGTTCATTCCCGAAAAGACGCTCAACTGCATAGACGATCCCGAAATGTTCAAGGCGGATGATGATCGCACTTCTTTTGAATTCCTCGGCGAACAGTATGATGTAAACGAGGACACCGGAAAATATTCCACCGATTATATTCGCATAGAACCGGGCGACAAATTCGGTCCGCTTACCGTAAAGAGCGCGTACACGCTGTTTACAAGAAAAATCCGGTATGAAGGAGAAGATTTCACCGATGTTCCGGGGATATATCTCTCAGACTCGCAGGTCGAGTTTGACGGCGAGATCGAAATGACTGGATATGTAAATATAACGAAAATGAATACGCTTTACGGCGAGGGCGGGGATATGATGTTCATTCCCGCCGGAAACAGCAGCACGATATTGCCCGATTTTGACTATTATTTAAACAGGAACGCGCGCTGCATATGTCATATTACTTATGCGGGCTATTCCGGATACTGTGGAATGTCTTATGATATCGGCAATATGTACAAGGTGGACTGCGACACAAGCGGCTTGAATCCCGGAGACTCTTTTGTAAAGGTCAAGGTGGTGCTTGACGATGTGAAATACCTTTCGGGTCATCTAGGCCGGTGGAAGGTGCAGCTTAAGTCGATAGAAATTATCTGACTTTTATTCTGTAAAACTATAACTACACTTAGGAGGAATTTATCATGAAAAAATCTTTCTCGATCATCTTAACTCTTGCTTTAGCAGCATCTCTCACTGCTTGTAAAGGCTCGGAAAATATTCTCGATAATCAGGGAACCCAAAGCAGTGTTTCAAGATCCGCTTCGGAAAGTTCTAAAGATAATCAAGACAGCGTACCTGTTTTCTCGGTTTCTTCAACTTTTTCCGATAACGGTTCGCAAAACACAAGCGAAAGCTTGCCGCCCGAGGATAACTTCCCCGAAAGCTTTACGGGATATCTCGGAGAGACATTACGCGGAACAGACGCTGTTGAAAAAACGGGCGGCAAGGTAAGATTTGACAACTTCACTTACCTGCGCTGGGCGGCGCCGGTTTTCGACAACACGCTGAAAACTCCCGATCTCATAAATTGGGATACTCTCGAAATGCCCAAATATGACGATATTATTTCACAGAAGCAAGCAGACCCCAAGTGGTTTTCGGTAAAGCCGGGAGATGTGCTTGAAAACGGTCTTGTCGTGAAGTCGGCAAGCTGCGCCTTTGAAAAAATGAAATTCTTTGACGGCACGGAAGCTGTCGTACAAACGCAAAGCGAAGTCGCCTTCGGGAACACTTTAACGCTGGACGGGGTTTTGTACTGCAATCCCGAACAGGATATGTATATCGGAGACGGTGAACTGTTCTTCTTCGCGGACTCGACCGCCAACTCCAACATTCCCGTTATAAACCGGCGCGATAAAGCGGATGAATATTCCTTGAAGAATTACTGTTTCTCCAACGCGGCTTTTGTATGCGACGGGATTTATTATCGCGTGGGAGATATCGAGACCGCGGCTGTCGATCTGAGCGGAATAATTAAGCGGGGCGAAGCGAGCAAGGTACGCGTGACCCTCGACAATATCAAGCTCACGGAGAGTGAAAAAGGCACTGTCATCAGCGGCGCGTACGCGGATATCGTGTCTGTTGAGAATATCTGACTTTTCCGAATTCTTTACCTGACATTGGCGGCAGACCGCAGACGATCTGCCGCTAAAATTTTGTTTCCGCTATTGACAATCGCCGACACTTGTGATATAATTATAATGTTACAGAAAAGCCGAATTTATCGGCTTAAAGCGAAAGAAAGGACGATAACAATGAAATTAAAGAAGATATGCGCCGCAGCCGCGGCTTTATGCCTCGGTGCGGCAATGCTGACGGGGTGCAGCGGCGTTCCCGCAAATTCCGTTCACTCGGTGGACGACCTGCCCGGCAAGACCATCGGCGTTCAGCAGGGAACGACGGGCGACAACTACGCCAAGGATCTCGCGGAAAAGCCCGAGGAGGGCAAGCCCGCAGCCACACTCGAGCGCTTCTCCAAAGGTGCCGATGCCGTAAACGCTCTGAAAGTCGGCAAGATCGACTGCGTTATCATCGACAATGAGCCCGCGAAGGTATTTGTTGAGAAAAACGACGATCTCCAGATACTGAGCGATCCGTTCGCCGACGAGGACTACGCTATCGCGGTAAAGAAAGGCAGCGAGCTCACGGAGCAGCTGAACGCGGCAATGGCTGAGCTTAAAGCGGAGGGCACTATCGATAAAATACTCGGCAACTACATAGGCGACAACAAGGGTTCTTATCAGTACACCTCCCCCGAGAACGTTGACCGCAGCAAGGGCAAGCTGGTAATGGCGACCAACGCGGAGTTCCAGCCCTACGAGTATCACGACGGCGACAAGATCGTCGGCATCGACCCCGATATTTTCCAGGCGCTGTGCGACAAGCTCGGCTATGAGCCCGCGATCGAGGATATGGCGTTCGACGCTATCATACCGGCTATCCAGTCGGGCAAAGCGGACATCGGCATGGCGGGCATGACCGTTGACGAGGACAGACTTAAAAACGTAGATTTCACCGAGAGCTACGCCAAGGGCGTACAGGTGATCATCACGCGCAAGAATTGATTTTTGCGGCGCGGCAAGCTATATTCTTTGCCGCGCCTTTTTTATTTGGGAGAACTGCTTATGGACGGTATAAAACAATTCTTTATTACGCTTGGCGACGGTATAAAACAATTCTTTGTCACGTTCGGCGAGAAATTTTCGCAGAATTTTATTGAGGAAAACCGCTGGCGCTATCTGACGGACGGGCTTCTGAACACGCTTCTTATCACGATAGGCGCGGTGACTATCGGCTTCATTCTCGGGTTTATCGTCGCCATTATCCGCGCGACGCACGATAAGACGGGCAAGCTGAAATTCCTGAACGGGATAGCTCAGATCTATTTGACGGTCATTCGCGGCACGCCTATGATGGTGCAGCTGCTTATTATTTACTACGTCATATTCGGCTCGGTGGCGATCAACAAGGTGCTCTGCGCCGTACTGGCGTTCGGCATAAACTCGGGCGCGTATGTCGCGGAGATAATCCGTTCGGGAATAATGTCCATAGACAACGGACAAATGGAAGCGGGACGCAGTTTAGGTCTCAACTACCGTCAGACCATGTTCTCGATAATCCTGCCGCAGGCGTTCAAGACGGTGCTCCCCGCGCTGGCGAATGAGTTCATCGTTCTTTTGAAGGAAACCTCCGTCGCGGGCTATATCGCCATTCAGGATCTCACCAAGGGCGGCGATATCATCAGAAGCCAGACCTACGAAGCGTATATGCCGCTGCTTGCTGTCGCGGCGATCTACCTAGTGCTCGTTGTGGGCTTGACGCAGCTCGTAAGGCTGCTCGAAAGGAGGCTCGCGAAGAATGATAAACGTTGAGAAGCTCTATAAATCCTTCGGCGAGCTCGTCGTGCTGCAAGGCATCACGGAGCATATCGAAAAAGGCGAAAAGGTCGTTATCATAGGTCCGTCGGGCTCGGGAAAGAGCACATTCCTGCGCTGCCTGAACCTTATGGAACAGCCCACCTCCGGCACGATAACCTTCGACGGCGAGGACATCACCCGCTGCTCCGCAAAGCAGTTAAATCACCTGAGGCAGCGCATGGGAATGGTGTTCCAGCACTTCAATCTCTTCCCGCATCTTACAATACGGAAGAACATA
>CAYPWI010000086.1:0-7708 GCA_964414395.1 uncultured Ruminococcus sp. | reverse complement strand
TGTGCAGAAGCGGCAGAGTCGCCGCCGATATCGGGTGCGATCACGCGCAGCTGGCTTGCTTTCTGGCGGAGAACGTTTCAAGCTCCGTCATAGCGTCTGATGTGCGCGACGGTCCGCTTGAAGCGGCGAGAAAGACCGTCTTCGAGAGCGGCGTAAAGAACGTCACGATCATTAAATCGGACGGGCTTGATAAGATAGACTTTGCCGATGACGTTATCATCTGCGGCATGGGCGGGGAGCTCATAGCGCGGATAATAAGCGGCTGCCGCTTTCTTTCGGAGGATACGCGGTTCATTCTCCAGCCTATGACTAAGGCAAATTATCTGCGCTGTTGGCTTTGTGAGAACGGTTATGAAATAATCGAGGAAAAGGCGGCTTATGACGCGGGGTTCTTCTATACGGTAATGCTCGTGAGATACACGGGCGTTGTCTGTGAACCCGACGAGATATTCGCGCTGATCGGAAAAAACACCGACGGCGGTTATCTCTCGAAGGTCGCCGAGAAGCTGCTGAAAAGCGCCGAGGGCATGGATAAATCGTCCGCCTATAAGGACGAGGCGGCAAAGCTCCGCGATATAGCGGAGAAGATCTTGAAAAAGGCAGAGGAAAACAAATGACGGTAAATGATGTTCTGGAATACTTAAACGAGAAAGCACCGCTCGACACCGCCGAGAGCTATGACAATGTGGGCTTGCTGGTCGGCGGCGGAGATACCGAGATCAAAGGCGTTTGCTGCTGCCTTGACATAACGCATGACGTTATCAAGGAAGCAGTCGACAAGGACGCAAATTTGATAGTATCGCATCACCCTGTTATTTTCGGGGGACTTAAAACCGTGCCCGAATGGAGCGCTGTCACCGATCTTATTCGGAACAACATCGCCGCCATTGCCCTGCACACGAACTTCGACATAGCCGAGGACGGCGTGAATGATACGCTTGTAGAGCTTCTGGAGTTCCAAAGCGCGGGAGTTCTGGAGATAACGCGCGGCGACAAGGGCTTCGGGGCGGTGTGTGATATCGCGCTGGAATATTCCCCGAAAGCGCTCGCGGAATACTGCCGCGAGAAGCTGCTCCTTGACGGCGTGAGATACAGCCGCAAGCCGAACTCCATAAAGCGCATAGCGGTCTGCTGCGGCGGGGGCGTCGACAGCAACGTTATGCAAATAGCTCGGGAGAAGGGCTGCGACGCGATCATTTCCGGAGACATCAAGCACAACTTCTGGATAGAAGCCGAAAACTGCGGTATGACGCTTATCGACGCGGGGCACTTCGGAACGGAGAAAGCCGCCGCGCATCGCTTGGCGAAGATGATAACGGAGAAGTTCCCGTCCGTGCCCGTGTTCAGCGCGGAGTGTGAAACAGACCCGTGCGCGTATATTTTTTAGTTATTGGTTGTTAGCTGAAGGGGTGGTAAACTTGTCTTTGGACGGCGCGTTTCTTCACTGCATAAAGCGCGAGCTTGAAAACCTGATAGGCGCGAGAGTGGACAAGGTATACCAGCCCTCGCGCGAAGAGATAGTGATTTCTTTAAGAATGTTGAATTCAAATGACCGCGGCGCGAAAAAGTTGCTGTTCTCGGCGAACGGCGGCGCGGCGCGTGTTCATCTGACGAATATGGAGCTTGAGAACCCCGCGGCTCCGCCCATGTTCTGTATGCTTTTAAGAAAGCGCCTGGGCGGCGGAAAGCTCTCCGCTATACGGCAGGACGGTCTGGAGCGCGTTCTGTACTTTGACTTCGAGTGTACCAATGAGATCGGCGACCCGGTAGTCAATACGCTCACTGCCGAGATCATGGGGCGGTATGCCAACATTATCCTAATGAGCGGCGGGCGTGTGATCGACAGCGTGAAGCGCGTCACCGACGAGGATAATTCCGACGAATCCACGGTGCGGAGGATCCTCCCCAATATAGTATATGAAGCTCCTGTGCGTCCCGAGCGGCTGTGTCTGCTTGACGCGGGCGTTGATGAGATAATAGGCTTGGTATCCGAGCTTTCCCGAAAAACGGGGCGGCTGTGCAAGGCGCTTCCCGAGGTGTTGGAGGGTATAGCCCCCATTTTCGCGAGGGAAGCGGCGTTCTACGCGGCGGGGGATACGGATATTCCCTGCGCGGAGCTTACCGATACGCATAAAAATCGCTTGTGCAGGTTTCTGGATTACGCGAGGGTGTATCTTAACGGCAAGGTCAATGCTCCTTATGTCATGCTTACCGACGAGACGGGAAAAAACAAAGACTTTTCGTTCGTGGAAATAAAGCAGTACGGCAGCGGTATGAAGATCACGAGCTTCAATTCCGCGTGCGAGCTGCTGGACGCGTTCTATGCCGCCAAGAGCAGCGAAAACACGCAAAAGCAGCGCACCAAAAGTCTTCTTACCGTCTTGAACAACGCCTATTCCCGCGTATCAAGAAAGCTCGAATTACAGAAGAAGGAGCTTTCGGAGTGCGCGGAGCGCGAGAAGTTCAAGATATGCGGCGATCTGGTAAACGCTAATATCTATCAGCTCGAAAAGGGAATGACAAAGTGCGTTCTCGACGATTTCTACACGGGAGAAAAGCGCGAGATCAATCTTGACGCGCGGCTCACCCCGTCGCAGAACGCGCAGAAGTACTATACCGAATATCGAAAACTTGACACCGCCGAGAAGAAGCTGACTTCCCTTATCGAGAGCGGAACGGCGGAGCTTGTCTACCTCGACAGCGTGCTTGACAGCTTAGCCCGCGCGGAGACCGAACGCGAATTATCCGAAATTCGGCGGGAGCTGGTCGAACAGGGCTACATCAGGGGCGAGAACCGCAAGACCCCCGAGCGCGGAAAGCTCTCCGAGCCTATGAGGTTCACTTCCTCGGACGGGTTCGAGATCTTGGTCGGGAAGAACAACCGCCAGAATGACATTCTGACGCTCAAGACCGCAAAGGCGACCGATATCTGGCTCCATACAAAGGACATAGCGGGTTCTCACGTGATAATACGCGCGAACGGGCAAACGGTGCCCGAGAGGACTATTCTCGAAGCGGCGCAGATCGCGGCGTATCATTCCAAAGGACGGAGCGGCTCGGGCGTTCCCGTGGACTATGTTCCCGTAAAGTTCGTCAAGAAGCCCGCGGGCGCGAAGCCCGGAATGGTGATCTTCACCAATAACAGGACGCTCTATGTCACGCCCGATAAGGATGAGGTCGAGAATCTTAAAGGAAAGGACAAATAATGTCTTTTGGTAAAAAAATATCCGAATTCTTTTTTGGAAAACCCAAGCCGGAGCCCGTTTATGTCGAGAACGAGCTTGGCAGGTTCAGGCTCGAAGAATCGCACGCTTTTTATGACGCGAACGGAAAGAGACGTGATCATAAGTATTACGACGGCGATGCCGTTTGGCACGGCGCGAATGACAAGATCAGCGTCACAGTGCGCTGTAATGACGACCCGACAGGGGAGAGCGGCTTCAAGCGGCTCAAATGGGCTGTCGAGAATTCCGCCGAGCTGGAAAAGCGGCTGATCGAGTACACGTTCAATGACTTTGTTGATGAAGATAACCCCGACGAGCCTATCGAGATCTGGAGCAGCGGATATGACGACGACAGCGGCGAGGAACCCGCCCCCATGCCGCCCGAGGAGTTCAAAAAGCACATTTCCGTAAACTTTATCGGTGTTGAGGACGACGGGGTAATATGTGTCGATATGAGCTTAGACGGCTTGTTTACCGATCACGGGTTTATGATATACATCGACAAGGACGGAAATATCACACACGGAGCGCTTTGGGGCTGATAAGACAAAAGACGAAAGGACATTATGAAATGAGCGAATATAAAATTCCGCGGAAATTCAAGGCGGGCGAATTCAAATTCGGCGAATTGGAGAATGCGGACGGCGAGTGTCTGGAGTTTGACTATGATGAAAAATATCAGCTTCTGACCTATGAAGCGCCCATGTATGAAAGCGAGGTGCGCGTTTACACCGTGCCGCGCGAAAAGATGTCGTCTGAATTGACCGCCGTCTATGACAAGGACGGGGCGCTTGAAAAAGTGGTTTTACCGGGCGAACCCGAGCGGCTGCTTTATATGTGGTTCAAGAACATTATGAAGTCCGAGCAAGCCGTTTTGAAATATGTGAAAGAGCAGGCGGACGATATCGCCAAGAATATCATAAAGCGGAAGCGGACGCTTTCAAGATTGTTCTTCGGGAGATTTTACGACGGTGAAGCAGTGGAGCTTGCCGTTGTTACCGCGTCTGCCGAGGAAGTTCAAGCCGTGATCGATGAGTATGACGGGGATATCTCCGCCGCCGACAACAGCGGAAATTATCCGCGTGAAAATATGCTTGCAATTGCGAACGAGCCGCTTGCCGTTATGCTGATGTGTACATCGGGCGAATTTCGCAGTATGCTGTTCAATAAGGCGGCTGAGGCGTTTGAAGAGCGCGTGAAGAGCCGCGTTCTCGATAAGATAGACAAGACCGAGGATTTTCAAACCATCTCGGAGGAAAATGATTAAACCATGCTTGAACGAATGGACGAGTTTTTCGAGAGCAGGCTTGACGGCTACGATCGTCATATGCTTAACGATATAGAGGGCGCGGAGGAATTTTACGAGTTTACCGCGCGGCATCTTCCTCAAAGCGCTGAATGTGAAATACTTGACCTTGGCTGCGGCACGGGGCTTGAGCTGGAATTCTTTTTCAAACTGAATGGAACGGCGCGGGTCACGGGCATAGACCTTTCCGCGGGAATGTTGGAGGCTCTCGAACGCAAATTCCCCGATAAGGAATTGGAGCTTATAAAAGGCTCATATTTCGATATTCCCTTTGAAGAACACAGATATGACGCGGCGGTCTCCGTCGAGTCGCTTCACCACTTCAAGCGTGAACAAAAGCTCGGGCTTTACAAAAATTTGAAAGCCGCCTTAAAGCCGAACGGATTTTTTATCCTGACGGACTATTTCGCGGAGAACGATGAACAAGAGCGCGCGTTCTTTGAAGAGCTTGACCGCCTTAAAGCGGAACAGAACGCGGGTGATGGTGTATATCACTTCGATACGCCGCTGACAGTAGATCACGAGATCGAAGCACTGAAAGAGGCGGGATTTTCCCGCGTTGAAATTTTGAAAAAATGGGGAGCGACCGCCACGGTACGCGCCTATATAGTAAACGGCAATTTTATTTGACGTTTACTATTTGCCGATCCGCGCGGAGTGAGCGTTAGCTCGCGTATGCTCGAGGCAATTTATAATAAAATTATGACATAAGGAAGGAAAACCACGATGAGAAAAGAACTCGACAAGACCTATTCCCCGAAAGAATTCGAGGACAGACTTTACAAATACTGGGAGGAGAGCGGCTTCTTCAAGGCGGAGCGCGACCCGCAGAAAAAGCCCTACACGATAGTTATGCCGCCGCCCAATATCACGGGCAAGCTGCACATGGGTCACGCAATGGACTGTACTTTACAGGATATCCTTATCCGCTTTAAGAGAATGGAAGGATATTCCGCGCTCTGGCTCCCCGGCACCGATCACGCGGCGCTGGCTACCGAAGCGAAGATCGTTTCCACACTCAAAGAGGAGGGCATCACCAAATACGACCTCGGGCGCGACGGCTTTATGAAGCGCGCGTGGGAGTGGAACGATCAGTACGGCGGCACTATCAAGAAGCAGCAGCGCAAGATGGGTTCGTCCTGCGACTGGAGCCGCGACCGCTTCACCATGGACGAGGGCTGCTCCAAGGCTGTACAGAAAGTCTTTATGGCGCTTCACAATAAAGGGCTTATCTACCGCGGCGAGCGCATCATAAACTGGTGTCCGAACTGCAAGACTTCTATCTCCGACGTTGAGACCGAGTACGAAGAACAGGACGGCTTCTTCTGGCATATAAATTATCCCATAGCGGATGGTTCGGGCTATGTGGAAATAGCCACCACGCGTCCGGAGACATTGCTCGGCGACTCGGCTGTAGCGGTAAATCCCAAGGATACGCGCTACACGAATTTAGTCGGAAAGATGCTGAAATTGCCGCTCACCGACAGAGAAATTCCCGTTATCGCCGATGAATATGTCGATATGGAGTTCGGAACGGGCTGTGTTAAGATCACTCCCGCGCACGACCCCAACGACTTTGAGGTCGGAAAGCGTCACGATCTGCCCGTTATCCACATGATGAACGATGACGCAACTATTATGGAGGGCGTGGGCGGCAAGTACGCGGGAATGGACAGATACGAAGCCCGCAAGGCTATGGTAGCCGATCTCGAAGAGCAGGGACTTCTCGTCAAGGTAGAACCGCACCGCCACAATGTCGGCACCTGCCAGCGCTGCGGCACGACGGTAGAGCCTACCGCGTCTTTACAGTGGTTCGTCAAGATGAAAGAACTCGCGAAGCCCGCCATTGACGTTGTTAAGAGCGGGGAACTGAGATTCGTTCCCAAGCGCTTTGAGAATAACTACTTCTTCTGGATGGAGAATATCCGCGATTGGTGCATTTCCCGTCAGATCTGGTGGGGACATAGAATTCCCGCGTTCTACTGTCAGAACAAGGACTGCGGTCACACCGAGATAACGCTTGACAACATCACCAAATGTCCGAAGTGCGGCGCGCCCGTAAAGCAGGACGAGGACACGCTCGATACATGGTTCAGCTCCGCGCTGTGGCCTTTCTCGACGCTCGGCTGGCCCGAGGAGACCGAGGACTTTAAGTATTTCTATCCCACCCAGACATTGGTGACGGGGTATGATATAATCACGTTCTGGGTATCGAGAATGATATTCAGCGGACTGGAGCATACGGGTCAGAAGCCGTTCAAGGATGTGCTTATTCACGGTCTGGTGCGCGACAGTCAGGGACGCAAGATGTCAAAGTCCCTCGGCAACGGTGTAGACCCGTTGGAGATAATCGACAAGTACGGCGCGGACGCGCTCAGACTTACGCTCGTCACGGGTAACGCTCCCGGAAACGATATGCGCTGGACAGAGGAAAAGGTCACCAATTCCAGAAACTTCATCAACAAGCTCTGGAACGCGTCGCGTTATATCCTCATCAACCTCCCCGAGGATTTTGAGGTCAAGCCGCTCGACACGACCGATCTTCCCATAGAGGACAAGTGGGTGCTGTCGCTGTTCAACGATATGGTGAAGAATGTCACCTCTAATCTCGAGGCGTATGAACTCGGCGTTGCCGTTCAGAACCTCTATGATTTCGTGTGGGATATCTTCTGCGATTGGTATATAGAGCTTACCAAGCCGAGAATTCAGGCGGGCGGACAGACGATGCTCGCGGCGCAGAGTGTGCTGGTATTCATCATCACGGGAATATTGAAGCTGCTTCACCCGTTCATTCCGTTCGTGACGGAGGAGATCTGGCACTCCATGCCGCTCTCCGAGAACGAGCCCGAGAGCATCATGATGTCGAAGTGGTGCGAGTATGACGAGAAGTTGCATTTCACAGAAGAGCAGAGAGACTTCTCGCGCGTAATAGAAACTATCCGCGCGATACGCGTTCAGCGCAATGAGATGAACGTTCCTCAATCGAAGAAAGTTACCGAGATCGTGGAGACCGAGTTCTCGGAGATCTTCAAGAACGCTCAGCCGTTCTTTGAGAAGCTGGCGGGCGCGGGCGAATTCTCCGTAGTCGCAAAGGCGGAGGATACGAACGGAATGGTAACGGTCGTCACCGATTCGGCGAGAGTGTTTATCCCCATGGGCGAGCTTGTAGACAAGGAAA
>CAYPWI010000085.1:0-7709 GCA_964414395.1 uncultured Ruminococcus sp. | reverse complement strand
AGTATGAACTTGCGCGAATTTCTTTTGCATCATTTATGATATGTTCGTATATACCATTTTTGTACCCCACTGCCTTTGGGAGCAAACCGGGCTAGTTTTTAATGTTGCTGACAGAATCTATATACCGTTGAAAGCTGCAAAATCTAAAATACCCCTCTATTTTCAAAATCGTTTCCTTATAGCTGTCTCCGGAAAGAGTGCTGAAAAGCGAACTGAAAAATCCCATAGTAATAACCTCCAATAAAAATAAAACAATAATATTGCCAATAATATTATAAGTCATAACTGACTTAAAGTCAACCCCTAACCGCAAAATTGTGGTATATTTCTACAAAATAACAAAATTTTCGAGGTGAAATTTGTGAAAATTTATCAAACCCGATTAAAGGACTTGCGCGAAGACCACGACCTCACCCAGGCTCAGGCGGCGAAGTTGATCGGCACGTCTCAGCAGCATTACGGGAAATACGAGATCGGCAAGATCGTGATACCGTTTGACCGCGCGATCGTGCTTGCCGACTATTACGGCGTGAGCCTTGACTATATCGCGGGCAGAACGTCGGATCCGACCGTTTCTCCCGAGCTGCCCGCTAAAACGAAAAGAGGAAAAAAATAAACCCGTGGTAACCCACAGGTTCAGTATACCATATTATTCCTCAAAACGGGTCATCCGACAGAGGAATTTTATCCTACCAGCTTTCTTTCCTTGTATTCTTCGAGATCGTCGTTGCATTGATCCACGGACAGCTTGTTCTCGAGCGCGTGGATTATGACGGAATCGCGCCTGTTCCTCGCGTAGAGCATCGCCGCCCCGAATGTTTTCAGAAAGGTCTGCGCCTCGTCAAGATCAAGCTCAAATCCGAAGCAGAGGCGGAGCATCACGTCCCGCGACGGATTTGTTTTCGTCCCTTCTGTCAGCGCGTAGAAATACGACTTGTTGAGTCCTGTTTTTTTGCAGACCTCGGCAAGCTTTACGTTCCGCTCCATCACAAGCTTGTCAAGATAAGACTTGAGCGTCGTGTCAAGCTGCTCCGAAGCGATCTCGCTCATCGCATCGCCGAGGGAAGGCTGCCTGAGCGCCTCGACCAGCTCCCCCGTCGTCTTTCCGTATTTTATCTCTTTTTTTGTACCCTTCAAGAAGATCCCTCTTTTCGATCGATATTCCCTGATAATATGTTACCATATATAAATGAATTTGTCAAGAGCGTTTTTGGAAGAAAAAAACGCTCTAATTTCGGAAACCTCTTGAAAGATCATCGGCTTTGATGTATAATGATATCGCGAAGAACTTTATAAGTGAGGCGATAGAAAATGTGGATAGTATTCGCGTTCGGTTCGGCGCTTTTCGCGGGACTGACGGCGATCCTCGCCAAATGCGGTATAAAGGAGACCGACTCGACCGTGGCGACCGCGCTTCGGACGATCGTGGTGCTGGTCTTCTCGTGGATAATGGTATTTATAGTCGGCTCGCAGTCGGGGATAGGCGATATTTCATCTAAAACATGGATATTTCTGGTGCTGTCGGGACTGGCGACGGGCGCGTCGTGGCTATGCTATTTCAGGGCGCTCCAGCTCGGCGACATCAACAAGGTCGTGCCCATCGACAAATCCTCGGTGATACTGACTATCCTGCTGGCGTTTATTTTCCTTCATGAAGAACTGACCGTGCCGAAGGCGGCGGGAGTAGTCCTCGTCGGCGCGGGAACTTTCCTCATGATAGAAAAGAAGAGATCGGACGAGAACAAGTCCGCCAATTCCTCAAATAAGAGCTGGATACTCTACGCCGTCGGCTCTGCGGTGTTCGCGAGCCTCACCTCGATCCTCGGAAAAGTCGGCATCTCGGGCGTGGAGTCCAACCTCGGAACGGCGATACGCACCGCCGTCGTGCTGGTAATGGCATGGGTGATGGTGCTCGTCACCGGAAAAGCGAAGAAGGTGAAATGCGTTCCCAAAAAGGAACTGCTGTTCATCGGGCTTTCGGGCATCGCGACGGGCGGCTCGTGGCTTTGCTATTATAAAGCGCTCCAAGACGGTCCCGCAAGCGTCGTCGTGCCTATAGACAAGCTGAGCTTAGTCGTGACCGTGATCTTCTCCTACATAGTCTTTAAGGAAAAACTTTCCAAAAAAGCGCTTATCGGACTTCTGCTGATAGTCGCCGGAACGCTGGTAATGCTGATATGACAGCTGTTTGTGAATATTTCCCCCTCCCGACCGGACAGATCGGGAGGGGGTTCGTTATCCCCGAACGATAGGCATAGCTATGTCAATTAAGTGATTTTTCCGTCGATCAAGTGATTTATACCGGGGAAAACGCCTTTTTATGTTATAATATATATTTAAGTTAAATACTCCGTATCGTATATGGGAAAACGCGTGCAGCGGCTCGGTCGTTTTTCGGCAGACAAAAAAGCCGCCCGACGGGATCCCGAACTAATTATTGCTGCATGGAGGTTGGAAAATTATGGCTGTCAAAGAAAAGAATATGGATTTTTTTACTCAAAACGACGCAAAGGTCAACAAGCGGATAACTAAAGTCCTGCTGTGGATGACGCTTGTTTTCCCCGCTTTGTTCGCGCTTACCGCCGCGGGTATATTCTGGATCAAATATCCCGATCTGATAAGGCTTTCGATCATAGGGGTCTTTTGTACCGTGGGACCGTTCGTTCTGCAAAAGCTCGGCGTTCCCGTCAAGGTGATGAAGTACATAGCCACGCTCGCCGTTGGATTTATAGTTATGCTTCTGGGGACGAATTCAGCCATCGGCATCTATATGACCTATACGCTGTCAATGATGTTCAGCTGTATGTACTTTGATAAGAAATTCACAATAAAGATCTGCATCATAACCTATGTAATGCTGTTCATCTCGATCTATCTCAGAGTTCCCGACGCGGTGGCGAACGGCAACGCCGCCCCCAATCTGACGTTTATACCGTATATGATGGGCTTCACTATCGAGCACGTGATAATGAGCTTCGCGTTCATAAGCTTAGCGGGAATGTCGGGCAAGGTCTTGGAGAACCTTCACAGCTCCGAACAGGCTTCCATGATCATCGAGAAGTGCGGCAGCGTTTCGGCGGATCTTGTGGAAACGATGAACACTCTGGCGGACAATATGACACAGACCAAAAAGGCGACGGATATTATCGTTGTTTCCGCGAAGGATACGCTCGATAACTGCGCCGCCAGCATGGAACACGTCGAGTCCTTGCAGACCACGGTCAGCGAAATGGTGAACGCCGCGAATTCCATCAACGACAAGACCGAGGAGATGCTGGTCATCTCCGATGATATCTGCGGACGCATGGAAGGCTATGTTGAGCAGATGGACAGCGCGGTCGAGAGTATGCGCCGAATAGAGTCCTCGGCGGACATGACCGAGAATTCCATACACAGCCTCGAGGACGTCGTTTCCGATATCGAGATACTTGTAAGAGAGCAGAGCACGATCTCCGACCAGATAAACATTCTCGCGATAAACGCGGCTATAGAATCCGCCCACGCGGGCGAACACGGCAAGGGCTTCTCCGTCGTCGCGGATGATATCAGAGCGCTCGCGGAGAAGTCGAAGGTCTCCAGCACGTCGATCTCAAACGTTGTGGGGAAGGTGCTTGAGATGCTCGGCGAGGTAAAGGACGCGAACGCGCGGAACCTCGAATCGGTCGACAAAGGCATAACGCAGATATCGGGCGCTCAGGCGGCGGCGCGCGAGCTGGGGCAGCTCCAGTCCGACTCCCGCGGCAAGACCGAGCTGATAGCCGAGGACAGCCGTCAAACGGGTCAGCGCAGCAAGCAGCTTTTTGAAATGGCGGCGGAGATGAAGGAGATCGCCGAGAGCTCATATTCCAAGGCGAATTCCATAGTCGAGGAAACAGACAACCAGAAGCGTATGACCTCGGAGACCACCGATACATTTACGAACGTTAAGACCATTGCCGACGAGCTGTTCCAACTCAGCCGTATAGGCACGGGAACGGAAGCGTGAACACGCTCCGCTTAAAAGTATCCTCTTCGTAATGATCAAATATAATATTCCCCCTTGTATAACTGCAAAGGGGAATATTGTTTGTCAAAAGTTATCTTGACTTTTTTGCCTTTTTGTGGTATAATAAACCATAAGCGCAAAATGGCGCATTATTTTTGATAAGGAGCGTCGCCTATGGTATTATCTGTTATTTTGCTTCTTGTGGGATTTGTTCTTCTGGTGAAGGGCGCGGACTTCTTTGTTGAGGGAAGCTCCAACATCGCAAAGTTCCTCAAGATCCCCTCTATTATAATCGGACTGACGATAGTCGCGTTCGGGACGAGCGCTCCCGAAGCCGCGGTAAGCATTATCGCGGGCATCAACGGCTCCAACGATATAGCCGTCGGGAACGTCATAGGCTCGAATATGTTCAATCTGCTTATAGTGCTGGGAGTCAGCGCCATAATAAAGCCCGTGAGGATAGACGGTCAGATCATAAAGAAGGAATTCCCGTTTATGGCGCTCTCGACCGCGGCGCTTTTGCTGATGTCGTTCGACGTGGTGTTCGGCAACGGCACGGTGAATATGATCTCCCGAAACGAGGCGCTTATCCTGATAATGCTTATGGGGATCTTCCTGTATTCCATAATCACGACCGCCCTGCGTTCCAGAAAAGAAAACGCCGCAAATCCCGATGAAGAGAAGCCCAAGCACAGTATGCCGATCAGCATACTCTTCACGGTAGGCGGGCTTGCGGGGATAATATTCGGCGGACAGCTCGTAGTTGACAGCGCCGAGAAGATCGCGCTTTCTCTCGGAATGAGCGAGACCCTTGTGGGACTTACCATAGTAGCAGTCGGAACATCGCTCCCCGAGCTTGTAACGAGCATAGTCGCCGCGCGCAAGGGCGAGAGCGACATAGCGATAGGCAACGTAGTCGGCTCGAACATCTTCAATATTCTGTTCGTGCTGGCGGCTTCCGCGGCGATCTCCCCGATGAACATCAACACGCAGGGGCTCACCGATATGATAATTCTGATGGTTATCATGATCATCGCCTATATCTTCTGCATCACGAATAAAAAGGTGAACCGCCCCGAGGGCATAGTATTAAGTCTTGCCTATGCGGGGTATCTGACCTACGCTATAATCAGATAATAAAAAGCGCTCCCCGAGCTTTACGCCGAGGGAGCGCTTTTCATATCCCGATATCATAACCGCTTTTTCATCCAGATATGCGGGCAGCCCTCATCGTCACCGACCTCACCGAATTCCTCAAACCCACACTTCTCGTAAAATCCCGACGCGCGGCACTGCGCGTGAAGCGCCAGCTCACTGCCGCCCTGCGTTCTCGCGTATTTTTCGGCTTCACTCACAAGGACAGAGCCGAGCTGCCTTTTGCGGTATTCTCTGATGACCGCCAGCCGCCCGAGAATGTATGCGTTCATCTCTTTGTTGAAGTAAACGCGGCAAGTGCCCACGGGAAGATCACCGTCAAACAGCACCAGATGCGCCGAGATATTATCTGTCTCGTCAAACTCGTTTTGGAAGCCCTGTTCCTCCATAAAGACCCGCCGCCTGATCTCCTTTGCCGCCTCGGGGAGCGTATGGTACACCGTTATGTTCATTGCTTCTTCTCCTTTGGAAAGTCTTCTTTAATGAGCTATGAGCTTTTTGATGAATTCCGGGCGGCGGAACGCGTTGGCGTTTCTGTCGTATTCGTCATTGCAGGTGTCCCACAGGATAGGGCACGCGCCGATGTTGTACATTCTTGAGGAAACGTCAAGCAGATAGCTCTCTATCGTCTCCCGTGACTTGTTATTGCCGAAGCAGCCGTATTCCCCGACTATGACCGGAATACCGTTATCGATAAAGCGCGTTTTCAGCAAGCTGACCTTGCGCTCCAGCTCGGCGATGTCCGCACTGCTGCCCCAATCCGTCTTAGCCTTGCCCCAGTCAGCGTCCTGTTCGAGAATGGTGAGCGTGGACGGGTCGTAATAATGCACCGACACCGCCAACCGTCCCGCGGGGTCGTTCGGGAGCTTGAACAACTCGTCGCAGGTAAGCTCCACATCGGTATTATACCCCGTGATCAGCAAGTAACGATAGGAGTTGTTCCCACCCGTGCCGCGCACCGCGTCAACAAAGGCTTGGTTTACCCTGTTTACCAGATCATAGGAAGCGCGCTTCTCCTCGCCGTTCGTGCCGCTCCACTTGTTCCAGAGCGATTCCCAGCCGAGCTCCTCGTTCTGCGCCTCGAACATCAGACGCTCGTCAAACTCATTGAACGCCTCGGCTATCTGCTTCCACATAATGGAAAAACGTCTCATATTCTCCTCGACATTCTCGGGGAAGACATTCACCCAGCCGCCGTCCCAATGAATGTTTATAATGGCGAACATTCCTGTGTCCAGCGTCCACCCTACGACCTCGCGAACTCTTGCTATGTACTCGGGGCTTATCGTGTAGTTCCCGTCACTGCTCATAACGTTCGACCATGCCACGGGAATTCTCAGGACCCCGAAGCCCGCGTCCGCGTAGCCTTGGATAGCCGCGCGCGTTATCATGGGGCTTCCCCAGGCGGTCTCATACGCCGAAACATTGTCGGAGTTTATCCAATCGCCGCAGGACTCGAAGGTGTTGCCGAGATTTATCCCATACCCCATTTCCCGCACCAGTTCCATGGTGGTAAGCTCGGAGATGTTCTTATTGGTCGGTTTATCTATGGTTTCACTGCTTTCATTGCTATTGGGGAACGAGGAAGACACGCTCTCCGCCGTCTGTGAAGAACTCTCGGATATCGAAATATCCGCGCTGCTTTCACTATTTTCGGAGAATTGGGAGAATCGGGAAATTTCGGAAATTTGAGAAGAGCTGCTTTCCGCGCCGCTTTCGGAGAATGAAGAGCTATCGGATATCGTGCCGCTGTAATTCGCGCAGCCGCTGAGTAAAAGCAGGGCAGCGATCAAAAGCGCTGTGAGTTTTTTCATTCATATCCCTCCGTATCAATATTCATCAAAGGTCACTCTCTCAACGATATAATTATCCTTGTTGAACGCTATGATAAAGTTTATGTAATACCAATTGTAGTCAAAATATCTACGTCCGTCACAGACGATCTTTTGAGTATACTCTTCGGGAGATATGGAAAAGCTTTTTATATCATTGATATAGACGCTTACGGACATTGAGCCATTATATGCGTAGAACATTTTATACTCTGTGCTTTTGAGAAAGTCCTCCAAAGAGCCGCCGAAAACTTCCAATTCCTCCGCCGCTTCATTCCAAACTCTGATTTTTCCGTCACTGTCGGGAATACTCCACCCCGCCTTGTTTAAAAGCTCGACGATGTTTTTAAGACTGCACGGAAAATCCTCGGCGGGGTAGATCGTCATCGTTAAAGTTCTTGACATAATACTCACAACACTTTCTTAAAGTAAAAAGCGAGGTCTTGAAAACCTCGCTTGTAATATGGGCGGCGATTCGCCGCTGGTGCCGGTGGTGGGACTTGAACCCACACGATGTTGCCATCAGCGGATTTTGAGTCCGCCTCGTCTGCCAATTCCAACACACCGGCTGATACAAGAAATATTATATCACAAATGGTGGGATTTGTCAAGAGTTTTTTTGCGTTTCGGGCAAAAATAACTTTGATAGCCGCAAAGCCGGAAAAGATAGCGGAAAAATTTTAAAAATGTATGTGTTATAATAGAGGTGAACCAATAAAAATAGAAATTCCTACCGA
>CAYPWI010000084.1:0-7748 GCA_964414395.1 uncultured Ruminococcus sp. | reverse complement strand
GCACTTTGCTAATGAGTTCGTTCTTGTTCAACATTGTGTGAACCTCCTTGTATAAAGTGTTTGTTCAGATTGGGTGTTGGTTGTTTTCCCTTTCTGCAATTATATTATGCACCTATTTCGTGTGAATGCCAATAGTTAAAATACACAAAGTTTGTGTGCATTCTTTGTGCATTTTATACGCTTGATTTGTGTGTATATATGTGGTATAATAAGAGTATAGAAAGAGGCGATAATATGCCTATAAGATACAAAATTGATGTGTTGGAATCTTTAAAAAATGCTGGATATTCTTCTTATAAGATCAGACAAGAAAAGTTGCTAGGCGAAAGAGTTTTGTCAAGATTGAGACATCAAGAGAGCGTTTCTTATGATGTACTTGCTTTAATATGCAAACTTTTAAATTGTCAAGTTGGAGATATTCTTGAATATGTTCCCGATGATAGTGAATCCTTAAAAGAGGAATAACAACAGAGAATGGTGACGGTAGAGTGTTGGTGTTCTCTCTGCTCAAAGCCTGTAAGAGTAAAACCATAGAGCCGAGCGGCTTAATCAGTGGTTCGGCTCTGTTAAATTGCCAACGATTAAGGGCGGGAGCTTTTGCCCTCGCCCTCGTTATTAGTTGCTGATAGTGTAAATTACTTGGCTTAAATCGTCCGACATTTCGCGGTCAATGATTTTGGAGTAGTCGAGATGAAAACTTTTGATATAGTCCGGTTCTAAATTGTAGCCGTTCCCTTTTTGAGTTTCAAGCTTCTTTCTTTTCGCTCTCCTAATCCACTTATCACGGACATCGGACGATTGGAAAATACCGAGTTTTACAGTTCCGTCCGATTCGTGAATGACACCTACAAGTTTAAAGGGGATAAGATACCTCATTGTTGATTGAAAAGCCGCTTTGACTTCGTTTTTCATTTCTTCGGTTGCGGCGTTCATTTCAGCGGTTTCAAATGCGATAAGCAATGCGCCAATTTTTGGTGTGTTTGATGTGTAATACATATTATGTTCCTCCTTGACAAATTCGAGTTGGTGTGTTATAATATGTATAGGGGTTTGGCGGAGTCCGCTCCGCCGTTTCATTCCCCCTAACATATTCCGCGATTATGTGTTAGTCGCGTTTGTCGTTACCGTGCGCCGTGATAATGCCGTATAAGTTGGAAGCTATGCAGGCACCAAACACGACCGCTACAAGTACAACGACCATTTAAACCGCTCCTTTCTGCAAGGTTAAGGGGTGGTTTTTGTTTTGGTGTTCCCTTACCTTGTATCTATATTATACACCTAAATTGTGTGAATGTCAATATCCAAAATGCACAAAGTTTGTGTGTATTTTTACACATTTTATACATCTGAATTGTGTGCATATATAATAAAGATTCGAGCGGCTACATCGTCCGCAGAAGTCGCCAAAATTAAAGTGTGTGCGGCTCTGTATTGTGTTTTAATGCTCTGGTAGTATAGCTACACGTCTATCGGGTTAAAACGCGATATAGCGCAAATACGAGCGGCTGTGAGGGCGCGCGGATAGAAGCTCCGTCCAACACAATAGCCCCCCGTGCATATTGACGGGGGTACTTTACATTTTTGGAATATATTACATTTACTGGTAGCGGTTAGTTGTTCACCACATTTCAGTATCGGATTTTTGCAATCCGCCGAAAAGGATAACGGTATACGGCGAAACGCAGTATAGGGTACATCGCGTTTCACGATGTACCCATAAAAACAGATGAGGTGCTTCTAATTCACCTCATCTTCTTGCTGTTGCCTGTAAAAGGAAAATACCCTCCGCTTGGCTTGGCAGTTCTTCTTTTACAGGCGGGAGCATTTCTTCTTTTTTCGCGCTTGCCCACCTAAAAAGGGCAGCGCGTTAAACGTATTAAACGTATTAGGAAAAATCGGGTCTGTAGATTGGCTTGTAGAGCGGCTTCACAGATTTGGCTGTGGGGTGAATCACCCGCTATTGTGGGGTGAACCACCCGCTGTCTGTGGGGAGAACTACCCGCTATTTTAATGCGCTAAAGTGTGTGCTGATGATTTTTCATTATAAATGCTAGACGATATTGGAGCAGCGGAAAGCGAATTGTACAATAGCTCTATTTGCGCGTATATTGCGTTTTAAGGCACGCTATCGTCGAGATAAGAAACTTATACGGCTTATACCTTAAAATTGATTGTAGGGCGTTCTAGAGGGATTGTAGGCAATATAAAACTTTGATTTTATTTAAAAACCCGAGACGACTTTGACGCGCGTCAGGTAGGCTGTAATTTGGATTCGAGCGGCTGTCGGCGATACTGCCCTTAAGAAAGGCTCCCTTTAATTTCAACTACTCTCATTTTGAGGGCAACAGGAAGTTAAAAGGGGCGTCCACTTTTACCGGCACCGGTCAGAACGGCTGCATCGAAGTAAATCGACCTATATTGAGCCGAGATCGTGAATCGCGAGGTGGTCTATTAAGTGATGAGGTGGCGTTTTGCCTACCCATAGTTTGAGGTTAGGTGTGTCCACTTTTCCGGGTAGCAGCGCAAATCCAACACTGGATTGACCTCCAAAAGCACAGTATAAGTCTTGATTTTTGCAAAAAGTTGTCACTTTATAAACGCATATACAAATGAGCGGCGGTTTATGTTGTGTGGGCGGTTACGCAATTTCCTCTTGAATTTCCGTCAGTAATATGGTATAATGGAAGTCGAAAGAAGGTGTCGCAATGCCGATAAATCAACTTAAGAAGAACGGAAAACCCGTTAAGGACAAGGGCGGCAGGCAAGGTTATAGGATCAGGATAAATTTTACGGATACGAGCGGAAAGCCACAGCAAGTCGAGAAAGTGACTTATGGACTTGCAGAGGCAAAACTGCTTGAACAACAACTTAACGCAGAGTATAAGGACAAGCAAACCGTTGTTGTACGAAAAACCATTCAAGAGCTTTTCAACGAATACGAGGTATATCACTCTCACGAAACGCGCCAATCCTCTCATAACAAGGCAATGCAGATATTGAGAACACACGTTTTGCCGACTATGGCAAATCATCGGCTTGATAGGCTGTCTAAAGAGCGGCTTGCAGAATGGAAGAACAGCATCGCCGCGCAGGACTTATCGATAGTAACCAAGAAGAACATCTATCAAGCGTTCAACTCAATGCTTAACTACGCCGTGAAACTTGACTACTTGCAAAAGAATCCGCTCTCTGCATTGGGAACATTCAAGGACGCAAACCGTTTTGACAAGCCTGCCGAAAAGCTACACTACTACACGGCAGAACAGTTTGTTGATTTCCTTGCGGTTGCAAAAGAGAACGCGCACAGTGTTAGCGAATGGGGATATTATGTTTTCTTTGCGGTTGCTTTCTATACGGGAGCGAGAAAAGGCGAGATAAATGCTTTGAAGTGGTCGGACATCGAGGGGAACATCATTCATATAAGACGCAGCATTACACAGAAAATCAAGGGCGAAGACATAGTGGAAACGCCGCCCAAAAATCCGAGCAGCATTAGGGATATACAAGCTCCTCAGCCGTTGCTTGATATTCTGGCAGAGCATAGAGAACGTCAACGAGCGGCCACACACCTGTTCAGCGAGGATTTCCGTATTTGCGGAGGCGAACGTCCGCTGCCCGATACAACTATTGAGAAGAAGAACACAGCATTTGCAAAAGCGGCAGGACTTCCACATATACGGATCCACGATTTCAGACATTCGCACGTTTCGGTTTTAGTGAACGAGGGCGTAAATATTCAGGAGATCGCGCGGCGGCTTGGTCACGCCGATATAAAAATGACTTTGAACACCTACAGTCATCTCTATCCGAGAGAAGAAGAGAGAGCCGTAAAGATCCTCGACCGAATAGTCCCGAAATAATTTTTTTGGATTTAATTCGGGGATTTTTCGGGGGTAAAAAGAAAGAAACCGCTTAATAATGCGGTTTCTTGACTATTTGGTGGAGATAAGGGGATTCGAACCCCTGACCTCTTACATGCGAAGCAAGCGCTCTCCCAACTGAGCTATACCCCCATAAAGTCGATGACCTAACATCACCGACTTTTAAATTATATCACAATCCGCCGGATTTGTCAAGCGGTTTTTGGGAATTTTTTAAAAAACATAAAACTCCGCTTCAAACCGCGGTCATTCCCCTATCTGCCCCGCCATTTGCGAGATAAGATAGATGTGCTCTCTCACCTTGCAGCGTTTAAGGTGGTCGGCTGTCTCACCGCCTCCGAGCGCCAACAGCGGAACATACCCGAAGCACTCGTCGAAGTCGGGCACTCCGTAAAGTTTGACGGCTTCCGCGTAGTTTACCAGCTCAAAGAAGTTGTTGACAAACTCCTTATCAAGAAGCTGCCGGAATATGTCCTCTTCAAAAAGCTTATATATGCCGTATCTGCAAAAGATCAGCTCATAGCATACCGCGTCGTCGTCCCAGACGAGCACGTCTCCGAGCGCCGTTACCATAAGCGGCACGCACTCCTTGCCCGCGAAGAATATTTCTTCCAAGGGATCCGCAAACGCGCGCGGGTCGATAACGCGGAAATATCCGTTCCCGAAAAATCCAAGCCCGTATTCTTCCCAGACATATATCATCTCTTCGGGAAGCATTTCCCTGAAGCTGTCGATAAAGTCAGAGGGTAAAGTTCCCGTTTTTTGGAAATCTTTCAGAGCCTCTTTCACAAATTGCGTTTTGTCCATATAATCCTCCGTTATGTCAGATAGACGCGGAATAGTTCGGAGCTTCCTTGGTGATGTATATGTCGTGCGGGTGAGATTCCTTGAGCCCCGCGCCGGTTATTCTGACGAACTCCGCGCGTTCCTGGAGCTCGGGGATAGTCGGGCAGCCGCAGTAGCCCATACCGCTTCTGATACCGCCGACAAGCTGGAAGATCGTGTCGGCTACCGATCCCTTGTAGGGAACGCGTCCTTCAACGCCCTCGGGGACCAGTTTCTTGTCCTTCTCCTGGAAGTATCTGTCAGCAGAACCCTGCTTCATCGCGGCGAGGCTTCCCATGCCGCGGTAAACCTTGAAGCTTCTGCCCTGATAGATCTCAACATCTCCGGGAGCCTCCTCGCAGCCAGCCAGCAGAGAGCCGAGCATTACGACATTTCCACCCGCCGCCAGAGCCTTTACGATATCGCCCGAATATTTGATGCCGCCGTCGGCGATTATCGGGATCCCGTACTTCGCCGCCGCGCACGCGCAGTCATAGACCGCTGTTATCTGAGGAACGCCGATGCCCGCTACTACACGCGTCGTGCAGATAGAACCGGGACCTATGCCGACCTTAACAGCGTCCGCGCCCGCCTTGATGAGATCTTCCGCCGCTGCCGCCGTTGCCACGTTGCCCGCTATTACGGGAGTGTCGGGGAAGGCGTTCTTCACCTTGTCGAGAGTTACCATGATGTTCTTGGAATGACCGTGCGCCGAGTCGAGCACCAATACATCGACCTGTGCCTTGATTAGCGCGCCCGCTCTGTCGAGAACATCGGGCGTGATGCCGATAGCCGCGCCGCAGAGCAGTCTGCCGCTCTTGTCGCGGGCGGTGTTGGGGTACTGAACGGACTTCTCGATATCCTTTATGGTGATAAGTCCCTTGAGATTGCCTGCCGCGTCCACCAGCGGGAGCTTCTCTATCTTGTGCTTGCGGAGTATCTCCTGAGCCTGGGCGAGGGTAGTTCCCACGGGGGCGGTGATGAGGTTCTCCTTGGTCATAACGTCGCCTATGCGCTGGTTCGGGTCGGAGATGAAGCGCAGATCACGGTTGGTAAAAATTCCCACAAGCTTGCCGTTCTCAACTATCGGAACGCCGCTTATCCTGTATTTTCCCATAAGCCCGTCCGCGTTTTGGACGGTATCATCGGGCGAGAGGAAGAACGGGTTTACGATAACGCCGTTTTCGGAGCGTTTTACCTTGTCTACCTCGTCCACCTGTTTCTCTATCGGCATATTCTTGTGGATAATGCCTATGCCGCCCTCACGCGCTATGGCTATAGCCATACGTGACTCGGTGACGGTGTCCATTGCCGCCGTCATAATGGGCGTGTTGAGCTGAATGGTCTTGGTGAGCTGCGTCTTGATGTCGATCATATTCGGCGTAACGTCGCTCTTTGCCGGTATCAGCAGCACGTCGTCAAAGGTAAGACCTTCCTTGACAAATTTCTCGTTGAAGTTGGTGTTCAGCATTTCGGTGTCCTCCTTAAATTCCGTTCTCTTTAAGTATATTACAACTATTATACATCAAATGAGAAAATTTTTCAAGCCCGAGTTTTAAAGAAAAATAGACAAATATCTTCGATTTTTTTCGACTTGTTTGGAACTTTTTAACGTGCTTGACAAAAAACTTCTAAAATTGTCAAATTCTATCTTGACTTGATCGCGGATTTGTTATACAATATAGATAAGTGCGGTTAGAAGTCAGAGGTTTCAGAGGTAAGAGGTCAGAAGATGGAGATAATGTATCCCGATTATGATAATTGTATAACAAACCTCGCCTGTTCTGTTATGAAGCGCTTCGGCGTTGCGCCGCCAAATCCGACCTTGCCGCTTGCGGACAAGCTTCTTGAGCGCGGGACGCGCAATACCGTGCTTATGCTCTTAGACGGTATGGGGCTGAACATTATGGAGAATAATCTCGCTCCCGACGGCTTTTTCAAAAGAAACCTCGCGTGGGTCTATTCTTCGGTGTTCCCGCCGACGACCGTCGCGGCTACCACCTCGCTCGACAGCGGGCTTTATCCCGTGCAGACCGCATGGCTTGGCTGGACGGGCTACTTCAAGGACCTCGACAAGAATGTGGAATATTTCACAAATAAGGATTTCGACACGGAAGAACCTATAGAGTTCATAAATGCCGCGCGGACATATGTTTCCTACCGTGAGATATGTTCAATAATAAACGAGGAAACGAACTCTCGGGCGTATTATCTCGCGCCGTTCACCGAGCCGTTTCCCGAGGACTTTGACGGGCTTTGCCGCGAGGTCGAGCGCGTATGCTCGCTTCCCGGCAAGAAGTATATCTACGCCTATTGGCACGAGCCCGACAGCGTTATGCACCGCAAGGGATGCTTCTCCGAAAAGGCGAAGAACGTGCTTCAAGAGATAGAACGCCGCACAGAGGAGCTGGCGCGGGCACTTAAAGATAAAGACACAACTTTTCTCATCACCGCCGACCATGGGCATATAAACAGTCCCAAGCGCGTTATCACCGACTATCCCGACATTATGGAATGTCTGGTGAGAATGCCCTCGATAGAGCCGCGCTGCGTGAATATGTTCGTCAAGGACGGCATGGGAGAACAGCTTGAACGCGCGTTTGCCGAGCATTTCCCCGAGGACTTTATGCTGCTGACACGGGAAGAAGTGAAAAAGCGCGGACTTTTCGGCAGAGGAGCGCCCCACCCGCGTTTCGATGATATGCTGGGCGACTATCTTGCTGTCGCGGTCGGCGATATTTCACTTTATAACAAAAGCAGCAAGAACTTCAAGGCTAATCACGCGGGGCTTACCCGACAGGAAATGGAAATACCGCTGTTGTCAATTGACAATGGATAATTACGGTGCGCTCTTCGCGCGATATACAAAGAAATAGGAGATTTAAGGAAAAATGAAGATAATAACCTCCGCTTCGCTGCTGGCTTCAAACCTGGCGGAGATCGGATATGAGGCGGCGCGGTGCGTCGCCGCGGGCGTGGACTGGATACACTTTGACGTTATGGACGGGCGCTTTGTCGAGCAGATAACCTACGGCGCTCCCG
>CAYPWI010000083.1:0-7796 GCA_964414395.1 uncultured Ruminococcus sp. | reverse complement strand
CATATCCGTCCACTCGTAGTTCTCGCCGTCGGCGGCTGCCTTGAGGTTCTCGGCTGTGTCGCCTATGCCGTTCAGCTCCTTGAACCACATCTTTGCGTGTTCCTTCTCGTTGTCGGCGGTCTTGAGGAACAGAGCCGCTATCTGCTCGAAACCCTCTTTTTTCGCCTTGGACGCGAAATATGTGTACTTGTTGCGCGCCTGAGACTCACCCGCAAAGGCCGCCTCAAGGTTCTTTTCCGTCTTAGTTCCCGAATACTTGTTGCTCATGATTATTTCTCCTTATGTATTATTCGGATCTCTCCCGATCATGGGAACAAGATCCGTATTATAACGTGTGATCATTGCCGCCAAAATGTGCGGACGTAAGCGCCTCATAACCCTGCGGCGAAAGCATGGGCTTAGAGAGCCTTTTCAGTGTTTCGGCAGACAGCCGTTTATTTTCAGCGAACTCCGCGCCCGCCGCCTTGACATCGCGAAGGTATCCCTCGCGCTGACGCTTCGCCGTGTCTTCCGCTATGAAGATCTCCCCCTGCGGGCAGAGTATCGCCGTGTGCCTGCCGCCGCTTATCATATCCAGCTGCTTCAAAAGCGCGGGATAAACGCGCTGTGCCTCGACATAGCCGCAGGAGCTTATAACTACCAGCTTCTTTTGCAGCATCGTCTCATCGCGCAGCTTGTGGAAGCATATGTCACTGTCGGTCACGTTGCCGCCCCGATACGGCAGCATAAGCGAAAGACAACGGTCAGTAAACGTTTTCATAGGCCCCGGCATACCGAAGAAGAACAGCGGAAAGCTCTCGATGATGATATCGGCGGCTTTGATCTTCCCGTAGAGATCCTGCATATCGTCCCCAATAACGCATTTGCCGCCCGTCCTTCTCCAACAGGAATAACACCCCATGCAGGGCTTTATGTTCAGCTTTGAAAGGTGGACAGCCTCTGTCTCCGTGTCGCTCGGAAAACCATCCAGAAACGCCCTCGTAACATTAAAAGTATTGGAGCGCTCTCCTTTTGGACTGCCATTAAGAACCAGTACCTTCATTTATTCTCCGATCTTCTCCGATCCGGCTTTGACAGTCTCGCCGTCCTCTTCATTCTCTTCCGGCGGAAGTGTGTTGACGCTGTAGAAAAATCTCTCACCGAAAGCGTAGATAATACCCTCTTTAAAATATTCTCCGCTGAGATCGGCGGTTTTAAGATTGTCAAAAATGTCCGAACCAACGCGCTTCACATATGCTTCACGCCGCGTCCACGCGGTGAAGAACGCCGCCGCTCTGTCGGAGGAATCCTCAAACTCCCGAAGCTCCGCGTCACGCATAAATGTCTTTGCAAGCGCCGCAAGCTTTTCTTCGCTATAACCGCGCGCGTGCTGAACATCGCACCCGACGCTTGCGCCCTCGCCCACGGCAAGCACACAGAGCGCGCAACCGCCGCTGTGAGAAACGCTGAAATCAAGCTCCTCATTGTCGATGTACGGACGTCCGTTCGGGTCAAGAAGAATGGCTGTCTCAAGCCGGTTTATCCTGTTCTTCTGAAGAAGGCTGTCAAGCAGCAGAAATCCGCTCGCGGAGTCGCAGAACGCCCCTGCGCGCCGCATTAAAATATCCTCAAAATAATCAACGCACCTCGGATCGTAAGAAACGCGCAGATCCTCAATGCGGGAACGAAGCCCCCCGCCCGTAACGATCGACGCAGTGAGATCAATTTTCATAAACCGCACCCTTATCCATAGATGTAAACAACATACTTCCCTTTGCCTTGACCGTGCCATCCACGGAGATGACCGCCGAAAATTCGTAGGCTCCGCCGCCGCTCATAGTGCACTTTACCTCGATGTTCAGCGTATCGCCCGGGATAACGGGCTTCAAGAATTTAAAGTCCTTGACCTTTAACAGAACGTACAGCTTGCCCTCTTCTTCCGCGGCGTTCTCGGGAGCTATGACCAGACTGCACAGCTGCGCCGCCGATTCTATCAGCAGCACGCCGGGCATTATCGGCGCTTCGGGGAAGTGCCCGATGAAGTACGGCTCGTTCACCGATACGTTCTTGATGCCCACGGCGCGGACGTTCGGTTCCAGCTCGGTCACGCGCTCTATCATCTGGAACGGCGGACGCTGCTTTATGCGCTTGTTTATCTCGAGAAGATTCATCATAAGCTAAGTCCTCCGTCCGCGATGATAACTTGTCCCGTTACATAATCAAATGTCTCGGAGCAGAGCGCCGCCACGATATCCGCGACGTTTTTCGCGTTGCCGAATTTTCCCATAGGGATGGACTTTAAGTACTCCGCCTTCTTTTCCTCGGGGATAGCGTCCATCATCTCGGTCTCGATAAATCCGGGAGCTACCGCGTTTACGGTGATCCCGCGCGGAGCGAGCTCTTTCGCCAAGGTCGCGGTCATGGAATTTACCGCGCCCTTTGTGGCGCTGTAAACGCCCTGCCCGTCGACCGCCAGCACGGAGCTTACGGAGCTTATATTGATGATCTTGCCGTGCTTCTTGCTCATCATCTTCAGCGCCGCCTGCTGCGCGCAGTGAAAGTAACCCTTGATGTTGATATCGAGGCTTCTCGAAAGGGACTCCTCGTTTATCATCAGCAGATACGCGTCATCGACCACGCCCGCGTTATTGACTAAAACGTCAAGCTGCCCGAAGGTCTTCTGCACCTCGCGGAACATACCCTGTACCTCTTTGAGATCGGCGGTATTCGCCTTGAACGCAGAAGCGCGGCGACCCATAGCCTCTATAGCGGAAACGACCTCGGCTGCCTTCGCCTCATTGGAATTGAAGTTCACCGCCACATCATAGCCGCACTCTGCGAGACGAAGCGCACAGGCTCTGCCTATCCCGCGCGACGCGCCCGTTACCAGAGCGACCTTTATATTCTGTTCCATATTATCACCTATATGATCCGCGGCGAAAAATCGGTAATTTTCAGCGCGTTTTAGGCGCTGTTCTATCGCTGATCTTCGCCGCGTTTTTTACTGTAATCTCAGCTCCGAAATTCTCACGATATTTGCGAATGATACAACACATAAAAATCGCTTATTTAAGCCAAAATATCGCTTTTTTTTGCAAGCGTTTTATTGTGCCGTCCAACAACGAATATCAAGCCGTTTTTTTGGCATTTATTCGGGCTTTTTCAGGACTATCGCGGAATACTGTCCGCCAACACCGAACGCCGCCGCGAGGACGTACTTGTATTTGCCCTCGGAGATAAGCCGCGCCGCAACTGCCGCCTGTTCCGCGCTGGCTGCCGCGCGCGCCTCGCCGATCTCGGTCTTCACGCTGATAACGGGGATATCCCCGAAAAGTTCCTTATACGCGTTCTTTTCAAGCTCGTCGACCGCGGGTGTACCGTTAGCAAATCCGCAGACAGCCTCTATATCCTTTGTTGAGATACCGGCAGCCTTACAAGCATCCTTGCAAGCCGCGATAAGCGCGCTCTCCGAGCCTTTCAGTTTACCGAAGTCCACGTTCTTGTGAGCGACAGCCCAGCCGACCAATTCGGCATACTTCTTAGCTCCGCGGGCATTGGCGCTCTTCTCGTTCTCAAGTATCAGCGAAACCGAACCCTCACCGAGCCCGTCCTTGAGCAGCCCGAGCGTGTCATAAAGATACGCTGTAACATCGGTGTTCTCGTCGGTGCCCGTCGCGACCATGATCTGCTCATCGCCGTTCCTGATAACGTCCGCCGCGTAGCAGAGGCTCTGCAAGCCCGCCTGAACGCTGTTCGCGTTGGTGACGTTGTAGCCCTTTATTCCCGCAAAGATGCTGAAATAGCCGCCCGCCGCGTTGTATACCGTGTTCGGGAACGAGAACGCCGAGCCGCTTGCCGTGCCGTTCTCGATAACGTTCTTCTGGAACCCGACGATCTCCGTCAGAGGTCCGTCGGCAGTACCGATGATGATGCCAATATCGGCGGAATTGTCGTCATTTATCGTGATATTAGCGTCGGCAAGCGCCCTCATTCCGGATATCAGCTGGAGCTGCGAAAATCTGTCCAACTTGCGGTAGAACGCCATTTTTATGCCGTGCGCCTTGTAGTCGTCGGAGGTTATCTCACAGCGCGGCTTGCCGAGAAGCTCACCAATACCCGTCACGAATATCCTGTCGGAATTGGTGCGATCGGGGATCTCGTGCGGTTCTTTCGCGAACACGATAGAGGCGTTATTTCCGCCGAACGCGAACGAATTCGACGCGGCGTAATTCACCTTCTTTTCACGCTTGGTGTTCGGCACGAAATCGAAGTCTCCCGCGCGTTCCTTGAGCTTTACGAGGTCTTCCTCGGTGTAGCCCACAGTCGGCGGGATAACGTCCTCGCAGACCGCCTTGACCGTCAATACAGCTTCTATGGAACCCGCGGCGCCCAAACAGTGTCCCGTCATGGATTTGGTGGAGCTGACAGACAGATGATCGCTTCCGTCGAAGATCGTATGCAGCGACAAAAACTCCGCTTCGTCGTTCTTCGCCGTTCCCGTGCCGTGCGCGTTGATGTAGTCGATATCCGACGGCTTCAAGCCCGAATTTTCTATAGCGCGGTTTATCGCCAGCATCTGCCCCTTGCCCTCGGGGTCGGGGGCGGTGATGTGGTGCGCGTCGGAGGAAACGCCGCTGCCGAGAACTTCACAATAGATCTTCGCGCCGCGAGCCTTCGCGTGCTCGTAGCTCTCGATTATCAGCACTCCCGCGCCCTCGCCGAGCGTGATACCGCCCGAACGGTTGAACGGCGAGCAGCCCTCCGCGTCCAATGCGTGAAGCGCGTGAAATCCCGCGAACGCCAATGATGTGAAGCTGTCCGAACCGCCCGCGGCGAACGCGTCCGCCTTGCCCGCGCGGATAAGATCGGCAGCATAGGAAAGGCTTATCGTTCCCGCGGCGCATGCGTTCACGACATTGGCGGTAACGCCGTCAAGCCCGAAGTGGCGCGCGACGTTGTTCGCGATCGCCGCGGCGGGCATTTTCAGCACGTCCTCGGGGATGGCTTTGCCGTTCTTATCGGCGGTGTAATACACGTCTATGGAAGCCGCGCCGCCGACGCAGTTGCCTATGATAGCGCCAATCCTCTCGGGAGCGGCGCTCACGTCATACCCGGAGTCTTTCAGCGCCTCGCCCGCCGCTTTTATGCAAAGCAGCGAGGAACGGTCGTAGTTCTCCGAGGAAAGCTCCTTGGAAGGGAGCTCGACCTCCGCGCCGACGTTCGCGTAACAGTTGTCGGTATTTACCGAGCCTATCTTCTTGATGCCCGAAACGCCGTTCAGAGCGTTGTTCCAGCACTCCTCGACGTTTCCGCCGAGAGCGCAGACCAATCCCAGACCCGTAACGACAACTCGTCTGTTATCACTCATAATTATTCTCCCTTGTGCTCCTCAACGTACTTCGCAAGGGTCTCGATAGACTTGAAGTTCTCGCGCGCCGCGCCTGTCATCTGTACGCCGAACAGGCTGTCGATGCCCGCGATGATCTCGATAGAATCGATGGAATCCAGCCCGATATCGTCGCCGAACAGCTCGGAATCGTACTCCAGCTCGTCCGCGGGAATTCTTAAGTTCTCTACCAGCATACCCTTGATCTTTTCGCAAATCTCTGTGTTCATAATTTTGTTCTCCTTAAAAACATAATATTCTTACGGCTTCTCGCCGCTGTTTTCCTTGTTGAATGACGCGGTCTCCTCGGGAAGATAACTCCCGCAGTCACCGAAACGCTTGTACAATTCCCCATACAAACGCCACACCTCTTCACGCGACTTTGCTATAAGCTGACGCGCGTACTTGCTGTGGCGCATATTCTCGGGACAATTGCTCTCGATCGGCTCTCCGATAAGGATCTTCTGCCTCATGCCGAACACCGGCGAATATTTTCCATAGATCGCGCAGGGAACGATCGGAGCTCCCGTCTTCGCGGCGACGAGCGCCGCGCCCGGCTTGAACTCGCCCAGCCTCTTGTCGCGAGCCAGCCCGCCCTCGGGGAAAATCAGCAGACTTCCGCCGTTTTCAATGATCTTCTCCGAGATTTGAAACCACTCTCCGTCAAGCTCGTCCAGATCTATCGGTACGGTACGGCACGACGCGATGCACCAGCCGCCATGCTTTCTCTCATACCACGATCTTTTCACCAGCACCCACGGCTTGTAGCGCCACAATACCGCGCCGCCAAACGCGCCGTCGAAGTGGTGCGTATGGTTTGCCACATAGACGCACGGCAGCTTTTTCAGCCGTTTTTTAAGCGTCTTATCGGCATATATTATCTTCGGACGGAACAAAAAATACACCGTCCAGGTTATAAGCATCTGCCAGAACCTGCCCCACAGGCTTTGCTTACCCGGAGATCTCAAACGATCGCCCCTTTTCTCTCGGATAATGCACATGATCCGATTTTAGATCAACACATATTTTTATTATAAACTCGAACGTGTATTTTTTCAATGGACAGGAAGCCACAGTTTGTCCCTTTTTCTCCAATTTGTAGCTTATTTGTAGCGTTTTGAGAATTTTTCTCCGATTTAGCCAATTATCACGACCTGTTTTCAGCCGATAGTTCGTGATTTTGCATAAAATATATTAAGTTTTATTTACAATCGGCGCTCTCTTCCCGATTTCAAAGGAAAGAGAGCGCCCGACATTATTCAAGCTCCAGATCCTCGATAAGGCGCGAGAGCTCCGCGCGGCTGCTGAGACGTATCCCGCGGCGGAGAAGCTCCGCGTCGGACGGATAGAGCGACGTAAGCGGCGTATCATACACTGCCAGAGGCTCGTCCGTGCCCTCCTCCATAAGCGCGATGCGCCCGTCGTATTCCTTGAGAACGAAGCACAAAGCGTCCGCGGACGCACCGGCGAGCTTTAAAGTCCGCGCCGTCAGCAGCAGGATCGCCGCCAGCGCGAGATGTTTTCCGATACCTTTCATTGATGATACCTCCCCTTTTTCGGTATTATTCGCTTTCGGGGAAGGAATTATTCCGATCGCCGCGCTATGATCGGCGGCTTTTTCTCACGCTCGCCAGAAGGATCGCGCACATTATCAGCACGCAAAGCGACAGCACGGCGTTTTTGGTGAACGGCGCGGTCGTGACGTTGGGCGCGAGTACGGGAATTTCCGCCGCCGCGAACATTCTCGAAAACGGCATTGAAATGATCGCGGAAAAAGCCGCGCAAACGACCCTTGAAATAAAGAATTCAACAAGCGGGATCCCATTTGACAGAGCCAAGATCTGCAGCTGTACACATACCCCGCCGAAGCTCAGCATGGCGGCGCACAAGGGAAGCGCGTAACGCGTCGGATAAACGTCCTTTATGCGAGATATTTCCATGATCGCGGGGAAGATCTCCGCGCTGCCGAAAAGTTTTTCAAATAACGCGAACACGCCCGCAAATTTCAAAACCGCCGTCAGCGCCGAAAATCCGACGATCATCACGCAGACCGTGAACATCACCTTTGCGCCGCCCGTCACCGACGATACGAACGACTCCGCCGAGAAGTCATAACGCTCGTCCGCCCGCGCGAGCCTTATCTCCCCTCTCGCGCGGACTATCGCCGCCATCATAAGTGATGAGAGAAAGCAAGCCGCGAACATAATAAGCCCCGCGGCGGCGCTGTCGAACACACACATTCCCGCGATGCCGATAACGAACGAAGGTCCGCTCCCGAAGCAGCAGCACAACATTCTTCCCGCGTCCTTACGGGATAGCCTGCCGTTCTCCGCGAGCTCCGAAAGCAAGCGCACCCCAACTGGATAACCGCCGATGTTCGCCAATACAAACACCGCGCAAAGCTCCTCGTCCATGCGCAGCAGCTTAGACA
>CAYPWI010000082.1:0-7856 GCA_964414395.1 uncultured Ruminococcus sp. | reverse complement strand
ACATAGTAGATGTTCTTCGCCTTGTTCCACTCGTACAAGCCGCCGTACTTCGCGCCCTCGGAGTAGTTCGTGGAGACCGTAACGGAGGAGGGATCGGACAGTTCGGACAAGTCCACAAAGTAGCGAAGCTCCAAGTCGTCACACACGCGCGCAGGCCACGCGGTCTTATTGTAAACAAGCGCCTTGATCTCCGTAAATCCGTCACCCGAAGCGTTTATGCGCTGCTCAACATAGAGCTCCTCGCCGACCTTCTCCACCGCGCCGAAGTTTTTGAGCGTCTCGCCGCCGTATAGCTTATACATCTTAGCCAGAGCGCCCGTAAATCCCGCGTTGTAATCATCGGCTACCTCGTTCTTCTGATAATCGGAGACAGTATCGGTGTAGTTATCCGACGCGTCGGGACCGCCCACCAGCGCGCCGTAAAGCGTGTGGCGGTGATAGTTCGGCTCGTTCATGTTATCCGCCCAGGAGCCTTGCGCCGTCCTGTGGTGAGGGTGCTCGGGCGGGTTCACGCCGAAACCAACCATATAGCTCCGCCCTGTGCTTCCGAGCGCGTAATCTACCTGACTTTCCATAAAGTCGCGATAGGTCTTGACCTTATTTGCGGGACACTTGCCGCTGTCGATATACGAACCCGCGATAAACGCCGCCGTCGTCGCGTACCGCAGAGTTCCCCACTGATCGAGGCAGACTAAGCCTTTCGGAGAACGCGTCGCTTTCTCGGCGCTCGTTCCGCAGAGCCAATCCAGATTTTGCTCCAGCTTGGACTTATACGCCTGCTCGCCCGTCAGCTTTACCAACAGAGTTATAGCGCCTATGTACTTATCGTCCCAGCACATAGTCCACTTTAAATTGCCGCCGCACTGCTTCTCATACTGCTTCGCTTTATTGAGATACGAGCTGTCTCCCGTCGCGATGTTCAGCCACACAGCCGCCCAGGTCAGTTCGTCATAGAAGCCGCTCCAGGAATTATAAAATCCGTTCGCGGCGGTGTAGCCCGCGTCGCTCTTGGTGGTCTCCGCGAAATTAAAAAGCTGCTTCGCGTGAGAAAGACACTTATCGGAATACGCCTTGTCGGTGCCTCTGAACACCACCGAACACGCCGCCAACGCCGCGGCAGCCTCGCCGACCACAGTCGAGCCGGGGGAGTTCTTATCGACCTTGTACGACGGGCGTTCCATCTGCATGACCTCAGCAGCGCCCCACCACGCGTGATCGGCGCTGCCGTTCCCGACCTGATAATAGTACACGTCAGCTTCCGGGTGGCACTTTATCAGATAATCGCATATCCACTTGATATTTCCCAGCGCGTATTGCAGCTGACCGCTCTTTTGATACGCGTCTTTGTCCTCGTAGACGCTCCACGCCAGCATGGATGCGGTGTACGCCATAGGCAGATTGAACTTCACGTTGTCGCCCGCGTCGTACAGTCCGCCCGTGAGGTCGAGACCAACGTCCACGCCGTCGTTCATGCCACTGTCGCCGCGCCAGTTGCAGCGGGCGGTGTTCTCGTCGATGTCGCCGCTCCTTTGAAGCTCATAGAACAGCAAGGATTTTTGCAAAGCCTCGCCGTAGTTGAATTTTCCCGTGGACTTCTCGCCCTCCGTGCCGCTGCCTCCGGGAGTAAGTCCGCCGCCGCTCGGCTTGGTCGTGCTTGAGGGCTTTGAGGAGCTTGACGGACTCGCGGAAGAACTGCCGCCGTTCCCCGAGGAAGAGCCGTTCCCGCCCGCGGAAGAACTTCCGTCCGAGCTTGAGGGGGAGCCGCCCGTCGAGGAAGAATTTTCGCCCGAGGACACGCTTTCCCCATTCCCGGGGATATTCTCCGAGGAACTGCCCGAATTGTCGGAATTATCGAGAGAACCGCTTGAATTCCCGCCCGATACCCCCGCGGAAACGCCTATATCTCCCGATGAGATCTCATCGGAGCTGTCGGTGAACGGCACGAAATTCTCATTTCTCGCCGCGCACCCCGTAAGAAGTATCGAAGCCGCCGTTATCACCGATAACGCCGCTGTCGGACTATGTTTCAGCCTCATAAACGCGCCTCCTCATTTTTCTATATGTTCTTTAATGACCTCGAATGGCAGATCCTTTTCGGGGATCAGCCGCCCGAAGCCGGGGCAGACATATTCGTATTTCGTAATGCCGAATTTTGTGAGGATCTCCACCTTATAGCCCTTTATGAACCACAAGAACTCCACTTTCTTATAGGTGACGCTCTGCACGTCCTTGTAGAGAAAACGCTCCTCGGAATTCTTGCTTGTCACGACGAACTCTCTGCCGTTGGCTTTATAAGTGTATTCTTTGCCGTTGCGGAGATAATTTATGATAGTTCCCGCTATAAACGGCGCGAGAAGCACCATTATCACCATACCCACTATGTACGCCAGCTCATTTATGTTCAAAGTCCAATTCAACACAAGCCCAAACAGAAGAAGATATACAATGATCGCTATGACCCCCACGATGACCGCCGTTCTTGTGCTTACGGGGGTGCGGAAAGTTCCGCGGGCTATGATATCGTTCTCGCTTTGAGTTCTGCCGTCGCTGCCGATATACTCTCTGACGGGAGAGATCGTTTTCCCGTTCTTGCCTACCGCGGGCATATCGTCGGCGTAGCCGTTCACCGTCGGGGAGACGCGTGAGGCGATATCGGGCAGCGGCGCGGTTTTTTCAATTTCGGCGGGCGCGCGAACGCCCGGCATCTCCGCGTCCTTGCCGAGAATGGACGACAGCCGCGACATGGTCTCCTCTTTCTCGTCCTTTTTCACGGGAGAAACAGACTCGTTCAGCGTCAAAGCCCGGTCTTCCGCCCGCGCCCGTTCTCTGTTCTCGGCGGCGCGAATGATCTCCATGCGTTCCTTTATTATGTAGAACGGCGTGGTCTGCTCGGAGATATAGCTGTCGGAGACCACCTTGAACTCCTCGTATGTGCCGTTCAGCTTGACCGTTACGGTATATCCTCTCACCGCGCCGCGGAACGTCGTTATAGGCAGAAAATGAACGTTCTGCACGTCCTTATAGTATATAGTGTGCATAGTGCCGCCGATAGTCGCGCAAAACCTTTCCTCGTCCGCGATATAGGTACACCTTATTCCGCCCATGATCATTTTGATAAGTACTCTCGCCATTAAAAAGATGATAAGCGCGACGACGACACAGCCCACGCCTATAAAAAGAGCCTCCAGCATTATTCCGCCTTCCATTCCTGTGATGTTGCTTCGCATAAGACGCAGCATAAACAGGACGAACAATACTTCCGCCACGACTGCCGCGGCGATGATGACGGCAACTATAACGTGTTCGCTTTTAAGCGGCGAGCAGAATTTTCCGCTCGCGCTGAAGCCGAAACGCCCTCTGTCCTCGGGATTGGTGTAATTCTTTTCAAGCATAGATAAAGCACCTCTTGATAAAAATAAAGTTTTAAGTTTTGAAATGCCTCAATATATCTAAATTATAGCAAAAGTTCCGCAAAAAGTCAAGACAAATAGCCAAAAAACGACGCGCATATACTCAAAAAATTGTGAAGATTTTACATTGAATTCATCAAAGAAAAGTTCTATAATATATAAGGCTTAAAGTGTCCGCCAAGCGGCATAGATAAATCGTTTTGTTAAAGTAAAAGCCACATACCGGAGGCACATCAAGGGCGCGCCGCCACCCAAACAACACATAGGCGGCGCATCAAAGGCGCGTTGCCGCCGTAACAACAAACCGGAAAGCGATGCAATTCGCAAAAGCGGCTGGCTCGGCACGGCGGGCGAAGCCCGCTGTGCCGAGCCAGCCGGCTAGTAAAGTTATTGCGCGAAGCGCAATAACTTTACGCTTTGCGAATTGCTTTTCAAATCAAGGGTCTAAGACAACACACAGGCGGCGCATTAAAAGCGCGTCGCCATCAAGACAACACACAGGCGGCGCATCAAAGGCGCGTTGCCGCCGTAACAACAAACCAAAGAGCGATGCAATTCGCGAAAGCGGCTAGTAAAGTTATTGCGCGGAGCGCAATAACTTTACGCTTTGCGAATTGCTATTAAGATCAGGAGATAAGAATGGAGAGTTTTGAATATTTTAAGGATCTGGCGCTGATATTGGTATCCGCCAAGCTTCTCGGGCTGCTTGCCAAGAAGCTGAAAGCGCCGCAGGTCGTAGGACAGATAGCGGCGGGACTGCTGATAGGTCCCAGCGTGCTGAATTGGGTCGGGCAGTCGGAATGGATCACCGTTATGGCGGAGATCGGCGTGGTGCTGCTGATGTTCTCGACGGGTCTGGAGACCAACCTCAAGGAGCTTGTAAAGACGGGTCCCGTGGCTCTTACCATCGCCTGCGCGGGCGTGTTCGTGCCGCTGGTGCTGGGATATGTTCTGTACGGGTGCTTTTACGGGTTCGCGCCCATAGGCTCGGAGGAGTTCCTCAAGGGGCTGTTCATAGGAACGATCATGACGGCTACCTCGGTCAGCATCACCGTTCAGACGCTCAGAGAACTTGGGCACTTGAAAGGAAAAGTCGGGACGATCATCGTGTCCTCGGCTATTATTGATGATGTTATCGGCATAATCGTTTTAACGTTTGTCATCGGCTTCAAGTCCGCCGACGCAAAGCCGCTTGATGTTGTTATAAAGACCGTGCTGTTTATCGTGTTCAGCTTCGTTGTGGGATTTCTGGTGTATATGCTGTTCAAATTTCTCGATAAGCGCTCGTTCCACCATCGCCGAATTCCCATATTCGGATTGGCGCTCTGCTTCGCCATGGCGTACTGCGCGGAGAAGTTTTTCGGCATCGCGGATATAACCGGCGCTTACGTCGCGGGAATTATCCTCTGCAACCTCCGCGACGCGGAATATATCGCGGGCAAAATGGATATCTCCAGTTATATGCTCTTCGGACCCATCTTCTTCGCGTCCATAGGACTTAAGACCAGCTTCGACGGATTTTCGGTGCAGCTGCTGTGGTTCTCGCTGGCGTTCGTGGGAGTGGCGCTTATCGCCAAGGTCATAGGCTGCGGTCTCGCCGCCAAGATCTGGAAATTCAGCAACAAGGATTCTCTCAAGATCGGCGTGGGTATGATGACGCGCGGAGAAGTGGCGCTTATAGTATCGCAGCAGGGATTGGCGGTTGGTATGGTCTCGCCCGAATACTTCACGTCCGTTATACTGCTTATCCTGTTCTCGTCCGTGCTGTCGCCGATACTTATGAAGATCCTCTACCGCGGCGAGGATAAGCCCGACCACAAATCCCCCGACGGCTCACACGCCGATGTGGACGAGACCGACGAGGTCTACGCCGAATACTGACAAATTTCGGAAATGCTTCATATTCTCCTTTTCTCCGCTTGACAATTAAAAAAATCTGTGATACAATATATTTATGAGACAGCCGCCAAAAGCGGCATACGGTCTGCGATCGTTCGGCTTGTACATAAACAGGAGAATATTTATGAAATTCAAAAAGACATTAAGCGCTTTTCTGGCGTCGGTCCTCACTCTCGGCGCACTTTGCCTTCCCGCGAACGCGCAAAGCGTCGCGGTCGGCGGGGAGATCAGGACATACGAAGCCGCGTCCGTTTCCACGCCTTACGTATCATTAGCCTCGGGCAGCTACATATCAAAAGACGGGCTCAAGGTTTCCTTACAGCCTATATTGAGCGGAGACGAGGTATGGTACAGCACAAACGGCACAGGATTTCGGCGCTATTCCGAACCGCTCAGCATCACGCAAAACACTGTTCTCAGAAGCTATACCGTAAGGAACGGGCAGAGAAGCGAGATCGATACCCGCACCTATACCCTTTTGCCCGAATTGACGCTGAACCTGAAACAAGGCGTGTATCAAGGCGCTCAGCGAGTGTTCATAAGCTCCTCGACGAGAGACGTAAAGTTCTTTTATACGCTTGACGGAACGACCCCGACCGAGCGTTCAACGTCTTATTCCTCTTCAACGGGTATACTCATCAAGAAGAGCAGCAACCTTAAGGTGGCGGCGATAAAGAGCGGCTGGAAAACGAACACCTCTTCTCAGACCTACATAATTATCGGCGGACAGGCTGCTTCCGACGACACGCCGGACGACGGCGGACTTATAAATCCCTCCATCGATCCCGTATCCAAGAGCAAGCTTGACGATTATAAGAGCAAGTGGTATTACAACCAGCTGACTTCTTCGCAGAAGGCGGCATACGAGAGAATATTCAGCGCAGCGAAGGAACACGCCGCTTCGACCAACGTTTCCGATCTAAAAATAAAAGCCGCCGATCTCAGCAAGGCATATTGGGCGTGTGATTATGACAATCCCCAGTTCCTTGCCAACGGCAGCGGTTACGGCTATTCCTATAATCCCGTCACGGGGTTGGTCGTTAGCGTCTCGATCCAATACGGCAGGACGGAAAACCAGATCAAAGCCATTGAGACGAGCTTCAAAAACATAACCGACAGCGTCGTAAAGGAAGCGGACAAACAGATAAGCGACTACGAAAAGTTAAAATATATCCATGATTGGATCATAAACCGCACAAAATATAACAAGACTGCCGGAGCGTATGTCAGCGAAGCGGACGGAGCCGTGATCTACGGCAGGGCGCTGTGCGAGGGATATTCCAAGACGTTTATGTATCTCGCCCAGGAGCTCGGCTATGACTGCATATGCGTCACCGGTGACGTTGGCAGCGAGGGGCATATGTGGAATATGATAAAAATAGGCGGCTCGTGGTATCATGTAGACGTTACCCACGACGATCCCATAATGAGCGACGGCAGCGACGCGCTCTTCCATGATTATTTCCTGATAAGCACTTCCGATATAAGGAGAACGCGCACAATAGATACCGCGCTTAATATCCCGAGCGCTCTGCGCAGCTATTGATGCCCATATTGTAACGAAAGGGGTCACATATGGCAAAACGCTATGACAAGAACAAGAATGACAAGCGGCTCGAACACACGATAACGCGCAATTGGATAATCTGCGGAATATCGCTCGTCCTGATAATCGTGCTTACTGTGGTATCAAAAACGGCAGGATAACAACTATTCCCCCTGTTAAAAAGCAGGGGGATGATTTTATGCTCTTTTTGGCTTCCACAGTGTTTGGAGTCTTGTATGGCGCGGCTCATTGACCTCTGTTCATTATGCTCATAATGCCATCTTGCAGAATGGCGGAACAATTTAGCCCTTTTTCGACCGCGTAATCATTCATCCATGCCGGAATGGTCAGCGTTTTTTTAACAGATCTTCGTTTTGCAAAGTGTGTGGTCAGATCGGCTTCGACCAAGGAAACAAACGCGTCCTTTCCGGGCTTTATGGTCTTGATATCGGAGGCGGCGGGAAGACTGTGCTTTTCCTCAAGCAGCGTCACACAGTGACCCTCAAGAGCCTCTTTGGCTTCCTGTAAAGCCTCGCCTACGGTATCTCCAAAGCTTTGGCAGCCTTGAAGATCGGGAAACTCGACCCAAACGCCGTCGCAGTCTTCATGAAAAATCGCGGGATAGATCAATTTCATTGTAAAGCCCTCCTTGTAATGACCTCGATCATAAAACATCTTCAAGCCCTGTTCTTTTGAGTATCGCGGAAAGTAAGCCATTGGGAACATCTTTGCCATGAACCGGTATCGTTTCGATCTGTCCATTCTTTTCAACTATATGGTGACTTTCGTGAATTTTTACCAACGTCCACCCATTATCAAGCAACAGTTTTAGCAGACCCTTATCTTTCATCGACCTCATTCTTTCTGTCCTTTCCCCTGCAATTATATTATAACACGTATACACGTAGTTGTCAAGAGCAAAGTTTTTGTTTGAACTTGTCGTCATAAAATGATCTTTGCTTTCTGCTCACATAATAGATCGGCGGCTAAGATCTATATAC
>CAYPWI010000081.1:0-7874 GCA_964414395.1 uncultured Ruminococcus sp. | reverse complement strand
CCCTCTTCTCCCCCTCCCCCCGCATTTTTCTTAGTCTAAAGCGGTTGTGAAATCTTTCACCACTACGACCAACGCATCACCGACTGCTTGATCTAAATTATTAGGTAGCGTAAGTCGTCCGTAGGTTGACAATGGTTTTCTGCGACGACTATTTGTTATATTTAACCGAACAAAAGAGACTGTATCTTTACAGCTCCATTCTTAAACAAGGAGAATGCCTTATGCACCTGCTTTGCAAATGCGGCTGCGATATGTGGAACGGTGAGATCCCGAACGATATCGAGTTTTGGGTATATTCGGACAAAACGGTCTGCGGGAAGATATTGGAGACCGATACGATAGACACGGTAACGGTCTCGGGTATGTATGACTATTCCGCATGGCGCTGTCCGAAGTGCGGGCGGGTGTATCTGTTTGAAAAACACAACAACGAGGTCTTGCGCTGTTATAAGCCGGAGGACGAATGATGCAATGGAACCCATGGCACGGCTGCCACAGATGCAGCCCCGGCTGCAAAAACTGCTATGTCTACTATCTCGACTTTCTCCGCGGCAGGGAAGCTGGAGTGGTCGTAAAGAACAAGACTAACTTTGACGCTCCCATAAAGAAAGACCGTCACGGAAATTATAAGTTACCGCCCGGGTCGGTGCTGGGGTCATGCTTTACTTCCGATTTCTTCATAGAGGAAGCCGACGAGTGGCGCGGCGAGGCGTGGGATATGATCAGGCAGCGGAGCGATGTTACGTTCCTCATTCCCACAAAGAGGATAGCACGGTTTTCGGAATGTGTTCCCGAGGATTGGGGCGACGGGTGGGATAATGTGGCGATCGCGGTCAGCTGCGAAAATCAGAAAATGGCGGACGAACGGCTGCCATATCTTCTGGACGCGAAGATAAAGCACAGGCTGATCTTCGTCGCGCCTATTCTCGAATATGTGGAGCTTGGGTCTTATCTGCAAAGCGGCTTGATCGAGCAGGTCTCGGTCGGCGGCGAATCCTACGCGGGGGCGCGGGTCTGCGACTTCGATTGGGTGAAGAAAATTCGCGAGGTCTGTCTTAAAAACGGGGTCGTGTTCGACTTTCATCAGACGGGCTCGGTCTTCCGCAAGGACGGGAGAATATATCACATCAAGCACCGCGACGAACATTCCCAGGCGAGAAAAGGTATGGCGTATCTTGAGGGGCTTGATAACCAAAATAAGGAGAATTGAAATGAGTGCCCGAAGCTATCAGGTATTATGTGATGACGACGCTATGGAGACATTTTACGAGCTTCGCGCGAGCGGCGATCTTAAGCGGGATATCGAACTAAAGCTTGACCGTGTAACAAGAAACTCCGACTACCGCGAAAGCGTTGAGGGCATGGTCGCGGCGGCGCTGGTGGCGTATTCCGAATGTGAAAACGTTAACTGCTATAATCTGCTCGATCTCGATCTTGAGAAACCCGCCGACAAGAAGAAGTTCTATAAGGAATACGATCCGTTTCTGGATATAGTGTTCAACACCGATCTTTCCTATTTAAATAAGAACGCGATAAAAGTCCTGGATATGCTTCACGCTACGGAACTCGGCGAATATTGGTATGAGGAAGATCTCTCCGTCGAGTGGATAAGCAATATCGGCATAATGTCCCGCGAGCTTAAAAAGCGGGAGATGTACAAAAAGCTCGAACAGAAGCGAAAGTCAAAAGGCATATACGGCTATCAGGTCTTGTGCGGTGCCGACGCTGTGAAAGCGTTCCGCAGACTGAGCGACAGCGGCGACCTCGCGGGCGATATTGAGAAGATACTCGACAATGTAAGCCGAACCTCCGACTTCAAAACAAGCACGGAAGGGCTGACCGCGGCGGCGCTTGTGGCTTACGCTGAATGTGAGGAGATAAACTGCTATAATCTGCTGGATCTCGATCTCGATATTCCCGAGGATAAGGAGAAATTCGACAGCGAATACGAACCGTTTCTGGATAAGGTCTATCATACCGACTTATCGCGCCTCAAGAAAAAGGCAAGAGCCGTCCTGAAAATGATGCCGGAAACCGAATTGGGTAATTTGTGGGTAACGTATGACGACGATCGATCCGATTGGCTGGACAACATCAATGAGATGATAGAAGAACTAAAAAAATAAAAGAGCCGGGGTCTCCCGACTCTTTTTGTTTTAAGATCTGATAATATCGATCTTCTCAAGGTATTCCGCTGTGCCGTTTTCGAGATCTACTCTTATAGGATAGGGAAAACCAACCGCAGCACTCCATCTTGACATTGCCCCGAACTTGTCTTCATCGGACAAATCCCTGTAGAATATCTGCATTTTCAGTATAGTGGATAAAAAAGTATCGTTGAACTCAGCTATTTTTTGCGTGGTGCCGTCATCATTTAACGCAGTGACCGAACCAAATGTAGTTTCATCATAATAATCGGTATTCCGCTTCAGATCAAATTGAGAACTTAAAGCAACTAGAAATATCCTCGGTTCTCTATCATATTCTCTCTCACGAAGTGTTCTTTCGGAACGCTTAAAACGCGTCCGCAGAAAGCCGCCGTTATCGTCCATGGAATGAATGATGTAGTCGAACAGCTTTTCGGCGTTGTCTCCTGCCAGAACCTCCGCTGTTCTGTGCAAGACCTCATAAAATTTCATATCTACACCGCCTTATCTCTGTCGGGAACTTTTCTTTTCGAGCCGATAAGACGGAGCATAGCGGGGTTTTTCTCGAAGATCAGCTTAAAGATGACCACTCCGAGTACCCCGACCACAACAAGCTCGCCGAGCGCGACTGTCGCCATACTGAACCACAGCGGTTCTCCGCAAAGAAAAAGCTCTATACCGACTATAATTCCGTTGCTCACGACAGGCAGCGCCGCCGCGAGGAATATATTCTTCATATAATACATAGGTATCACCGCGACCGCCGTCGCCAGCGTTCCAAAGATGATATCGTACAGACCGAACGGGCTGAATAAATTCGCGATAAAGCAGCCGAGTATCAGCGCGGGTGCGTAATCCTTCCTATAAAAGCACAGCAGCACCAACACTTCCGAGAACCGGAACTGTATCGCCCCGAACGACAGCGGAGCGATCGCCAGCGTCAATGCCGCGTACATAGCCGCGACTATGGCAAGCCGCGTCAGGTTCTTTACATTGAAAATTTCATTTTTGCGCATAAAAAATCTCCTTGTTTTTTAACGGTGGTTACAGCAATTCCACTTTAGATTGATCATTTAAATGTTGAACAAGCAGCATTGCCGCCTATTCAACATTATGAAGCTCACGTTGAATTGCTGTCGGCAAGGAAAACACCGTATTGATTTGATGAAAAAAATAGCCGTCATTTTTCACGGTGGTTTGCGGAAAACACCGTCAGATCTAACGTACAGCCCCTTCCGTTATAATAACGTTCACACGGCTTTTTTCATAACACCTTCGTCAAGAATTGACAAACCTCGACAAATATGTTATAATCTTTTTGCCTGTTACTCCCGGACGCTTAAACGAAAGGGGGTGCACGCAAGTAGGAGAGTTTATATCTTTCCTTTATACCGTCATGGCAAATGTTATCGCAAGATACATATGTAAATGGCTCGACGGTAGAAAGTAACTCGGTGAACCAACGGCAATTCCCTAAAAGGTCGTAAAGACCGCCCCCGCGAGCCGGAATCTCGCGGGGGAAATCTTTTTGTGCACGTAGTTTGGGATATTTCTTTCCATATGTATTATATCACATAGGTTTTATTTTGTCAAGTATTTTTATAAAAATGCTCTTTTTCTTTATTTATGTGGTCTTTTCGCCGCAGATCAAAAGACCTCACTCTATTTTAATATGGATTGACTTTTCGGGAATGATATGCTATAATATATTCAACGGAATATTGCCACCGGGCAAGCATTTGCCGCTCTTCATAAGGTCTTGGAAGAAGCGCGGCGGGTGCTTTTTTGGTCTATATTATAATAAGGAGAGTCGTCTTGAAAAAAGCCGCCAATTATTTCACAAGAACGGAGATCATTTTATGGAGCGTTTCCGTTGTGCTTATCATATCTTCGTTTCTCATATTCGACCGCGGGAATTATCTCACGCTTGCCGCGTCCCTTATCGGCGTGACCGCGCTGATATTCAACGCCAAGGGGAACCCAATAGGACAGGCGCTGATGATCGTTTTCAGCATACTGTACGGGATCATCTCGTTTTCGTTCGCTTATTACGGCGAGATGATAACCTATCTCGGAATGAGTATGCCCATGGCGATAGTATCGCTCATCTCGTGGATCAAAAACCCATATAAGGGCAATAAAAGAGAGGTTCGGGTAAACCATATAAGCCGCCGTGAACTGATATTCGCGCTTATCGCCACCGCTGCCGTTACCATAGCGTTTTACTTTATTCTAACGGCGTTCGGCACGGCGAACATCGTTCCGAGCACCGTGTCGGTGACTACAAGCTTTCTCGCCGCGTACTTCACGTTCCGCAGAACTCCGTGGTTCGCCGCGGTCTATGCCGCCAACGACGTGATACTTATTATACTCTGGACTTTGGCGTCCTTTGAGAATATCGGCTATCTGTCGGTCGTGGTCTGCTTCGCGGCGTTTTTCGCGAATGACCTTTACGGGTTTATAAGCTGGCGGAAAATGGAGAAGAGGCAGGGCGTGAAATAACGCCCTTAGCTCTCCTTGCGCATCTTATCCGCCGTATAGACTACCTCCGCGTAGATCGCCGCCACTATCTGATACAGCTCCTTGGGGATAGTCTCGCCCGCGTTGAGCATTACCAGCAGCGCCGCTACGCTGTCGTCACGATAGATCGGCACGCCCGCTTCGTCCGCTATGTTCACTATTCTCTGCGCCAGCTCGCCAAGCCCCGAGGCTACAACTACGGGCGCGTAATTCATATCGGGATTGTATTTCAGTGCCACGGCGGCGTTCTGACCGTAAAGGCGCTTGTTGTTCGCCGGCGGCATTGGGTGTTGTTGTTTCGGCATAGTATCTCCTTATTTAAATAGAAATTTCAAAAGCGCGTTTTGTTTCGCGCTTCGCCCGGTTGAATTCACCGCCTTTGGCGGTTCATTCAGCGCAATGGCACTCGTGTGCTACTTCGCTGCGCGCGGAATTTCTCGTTCGCCGCGTTTTGAAATTTAATGATTTGAATAGAAATTTCAAAAGCGCGTTTTGAAATTTCATTGCTCTCCGGAATGTTATTCTTAAAGCGGCGCGCCTTTGATGTGCCGCCTGTGTGCTGCTCTGCTCTCTTGATTATACGCGCTTGCTGAGCGTCGTTCTCTTCTCGGTGATCTTGGGGAATACCTCAACGAGATTGTGCGGCTTTTTAAGCGGCGCGGTCTCGAAGGCTCTTGTCGAATAGCCGCTCGACCTTACTATCTTATTGACTCTGTCCTTGAGCGGGTCTATCGACTTCTCAAACCTCGGCGGATAGAGCAGCGAGATATTCACCTCTTCGCCAAGCGCGTACATATCAAGCTCGAAGCGCCCGATGCTCTCGACGTCGAACGTCAGGAACAGGTGATAGTTCTTCTGAGTGCCGGGGGTGTTGTTGGGGTTGTTCTCGTCATTATCCACCCACAGCTCGCCGAAGGCTCTTGTGTCCGCTACCTCGAGCGGCAGGATATAATGCGCCAGCGGCGTGAACACTCCTGGAGCGTTCAGCAAACTTTGCAGCAGATTAGACGCGTTGAAGCTGTCAAGCGACTTCAAGGCGGGATTGTTGATATTCTGCTGAATGAAATCCGTCAGATGATCCAGCGTCGAGCTCACCGGCGGACGTATGCCGTGCTGAGGAAGCTCGTTCTTTATCGACATCTTATCGATGATATCGACGAACACGCCGTACAGGCGCTCGCGCAATGGTATGTCGGGCATACCGCGGAGCATGGCGTTCAGATTGTCGATTAGCTCCTGCATGGTGTTTACCTGAGCGAAGCCGTTGAGCATCGCGGTTATGTTCTCCGCGTTCTCGGGGTTTTCGCTGCCGCCGAGGAACAGACCCTCCGACAGCATTTTCAGCGCGTCCATTCCGCTGAGCTTGCCGCGGTTGTAATTCGCGAGAATATGCTCTATATTATAGCCGGAGTCTTTCAGCTGCTGAGTGTAGCCGTGTCGGCTCATCTCCTCGTTCAGCGCCTTCTGCCAGCCCGTGAGCTGCTCATTTTCCTGTGCTTGCTCCGACGCCTCTTCCGTTGCCTCGGAACGATTTTTGGAAGCGTCGATCGCGCTGTTGATGGTCTCAAGGTCAACATCATCGTCATTTTCCATAAAATTTTTGTCCGCAATTTGGGCGCTTTGCTGATTTTGATTTTCAGTGCCTTTAAAACCCTCTGTTTTTGGCTCGGAATTGCCCAAAAAAGGTTGATTTTGAGCGCCGTTTGTTGTATAATCATTGTAGACGTCATCGGGCATGGACTCCATGTCTTTCATCGTCCGGCTGCTTTGAGGCTCCTGCATAGGCTTCTTCTCAAAGAGCGCCGCATACAGGCGGTTGAAGGAATTCTTGAGCGCCTCGCGGACGGTTCCCGACGATATCTGCGTAAGCAGCAGATTGAAATACTCCTTGCACATATACGGGCTGTTGTTATAGCGCGAAAGATTGTGCTTTATGAGCGGAATGAGCATCTGCGTCTTATCGTCGTTAAGCAAACTTCCCGAAACATCATCGAGTATCGCGAGCGTCTCACCCTTGAGATAATCGAAATACTGCTCCGCGTCGTCGGCTCCCCACTCCTGCGAAAGGTTGAACAGCTTTTCGGAAAGCTTCTCGTTCGGGGAATAATATTCCGACAAGAACTTCATATTCGCGCGGAGAGCGCCGAGTATCTCCTGGCGGTTCTGGGCAAAGTTGATGGATTTCAGCAATCCGCCGATAAGCTCCTTGGTGTCGGCGCTGGTGGTGGTCTGAGCTACCTCGCGCAGAACATCGTAGAACTCGTGACCCGAGAACATCGTGTTCTGCTGCTCCTGATTGATGATCTCCTGCAAAAGCTGCTCGGGAGTTACATACAGCTCCTTAGCGAGATTTTCCAGACTTCCGTACAGCTCGGTGTGACCCGTGATGAGCGCCTGATTGAGGACCTCCACATTGAGAAGATCCTTGAGCATCTCGACCGCAAGCGTCGGATCCTTGGCGATGCGCACCTGCAGCGGGATAAGCTCGCGGTTACCCATCTCAAGACGGCTTTTGGCGGCGGAATCGGAATTTACTCCCGCCCCGCCCACGCCCGTAAGCTTTACGATGTCAAAGGGCTCCGTATTCGGATCCTGCTGACGGGGACTGTAGTTATAATTTTTTGAGGTTATAGGGTTATTTATCTGAGGAATCTGTGCCATGATCGTACCCTCCAATAGGTGAAATATACTATTATTTATATAATAGCATATTTCAACAAAATAATAAAGGGCTTTTTGAAAAAAATCTAAATTTTTTTTCGTGATCCCGGACAGACCTATGATCAAAAAGCGCCGAATGGCGATCTCAGAGCGCCGAACAGCGATCTGGGTTACAAAATTAAATTAAAAAATAAGCGCTTAACCGCGTATTTGGAAAGGAACTGAGAATTATGGCAAAAATCGAATCCGGAATGGAAGCTATGCTTGATATGTACTTCTACGAGACCAATTCTCTGCTTGAGCAATTGGACGAGATACTTCTCCGTACCGAGCAGGCAAACGCTTTTGAGAGCGACGACATCAAGGAAATTTTCCGTATCATGCACACCATTAAAGGTTCGTCCGCGATGATGGGTTTTGACAACCTGTCCGTATTGGCGCATAAAGCGGAGGATATGTTTTTCGTTATCCGCGAAAATCCGGACGTTATCACCGATGTAAGCTTTGTATACGACTTGGTATTCCAGGTATCGGACTCGTATAAAG
>CAYPWI010000080.1:0-7931 GCA_964414395.1 uncultured Ruminococcus sp. | reverse complement strand
GGAATTGAAAATATTGCTGATTTAATTATACATCATCTTCGCGATAAAATCAAGGGGGAATGTGCATTTTAAAATGAACAGGAAACGGGGCGGTTCTTAATTGAACCGCCCCGGCATATTATTAAATTGAGATCATGTCTGCTGCGGAGTTTTCTGGAGATTTTGCAGCTCGTTCAAACAGTTCTGGCAGATATTCTTGTTCTTGAAAATCGTGATGCCGCTGACGTTCGAGCAGAAGGCGCACGTAGGCGAATACTTCTTCAACATGATATGATCGTCCTCAACATAGATCTCCAAGCTGTCCTCTTTGTCGATCCCGAGATTTCTCCTGAGTTCTATCGGGATGACGATCCTTCCAAGATCATCTACTTTGCGGACGATTCCGGTCGATTTTACCATTTCGATCCAACCTCCCTTTTCCTTGAAACGAAAACGAAAAAAAAACGAAAAACCGCAGGAACAAAGGCTCGATTTGGGCTCAAACTCTGCGATCACGCGAAAAGTCAGCGGCGTGCCGAAAAAACAAGCATACTTTTGAAGTCTCTGTTTCGGCACATCGCACAAAACATCGACGCTTTTCGCTAGTTTTATTATAACATATACCCCTTTTATTTGTCAAATTATTTAGTATACAAATATTGGCATTTGTGAGATTTATCAAATTTAGCAGACATTATTTGACAAAATAGTATATTATTCCCTGTCATTTTCTGCAAATATTTTACATAAATTTTCCTGTTAGGAGATGAATTCGGATGAAATTTCTGCTGCTGATCATTCCCGCGGTCTCGATCATCTTTGCTGTTTTTCGCGGAACGATGCCCGAGGTCTCCTCGGCTATCCTCGACAAGTCGGGTGAAGCGGTGGAGCTGGTCATCTCGATATGCGGCGTTATGTGCCTGTGGTGCGGGCTGATGAAAGTAGCCGAACGCGCGGGACTGGTTGAAAAGCTCTCAAAGCTGCTCTCGCCCATAGTTGGACTGCTGTTCCGCAATATAAAGAAGGGCGGCAAGGCGGCGGGCTTTATCACGATGAACCTCGCCGCGAATATCCTCGGTCTGGGGAACGCCTCCACGCCGCTGGGAATTCAGGCGATGCGCGCGATATCCGAGGAGAACGGAGAAAGCGGGGAAGACGGCGCGACCGACGACATGATAATGCTCGCCGTGCTCAACACCGCCAGCCTGCAAATTCTCCCGACGACCGCCGCAGCGCTCCGCACGGCGAACGGCTGCCAAACGCCGCTTGACATTCTCCCCTGCGTGTGGATAGTGTCAATATACGCGGCAGTGACAGCCGTTCTCTCCGCAAAGCTGATGGGGGCTTATTCACGAAGAAAAAAGCGGATAAGAGGTAAAACACGATGATACGGTTCACAAGCTTTATTGTGCCGCTTTTGGTGACGGCGCTTATCATCTACGCCTCGATAAAGAAGGTGGACGTGTTCGGGGCGTTCTGCGAGGGCGCGGCGGAGGGACTTAAGACCTGCGCGGATATTCTCCCCGCTCTGGTGCTGCTGCTCGTCTGTATCGGAATGTTCCGCGCGTCGGGCGCTGTGGAAGCGCTCACGGCTATTCTGAGACCGCTCTGCGACGCGGTGGGATTTCCCTCGGAAGCCATGCCGTTGGTGATACTGCGTCCGTTTTCGGGGAGCGGCGCGATGGCGGTCTACAACGACATAGCGGCGGCGACGGGCGCGGACAGCTTTGCCGAACGCGTAGCCGCGACGCTTATCGGCTCGTCGGAGACGACGTTCTACACGATAGCGGTCTACTTCTCATCGGTAAAGGTAAAGAAAACGCGCTACGCCGTGCCCGCCGCGCTGTCAGCCGACCTCACGGCATGGATCGTCTGCGGGATCACCGTATACGCATTTTTTAATTAAGAACCATGAAATTTCAAAACGCGGCGAACGAGACATTCCGCGCGCAGCAAAGCGAGCACGGAATGGCTCGCGAGCCGGCGAGCATTGATCTAAATGCGGAACGCTAAGCTCAATGCGCTTTTGAAATTTCTTTTAAGATAGGAGTTACATATGAAAAACCCGCTTAAATTCTTCAAAAAGGAAATAACCCCCGCCGATATCCGCCGCGAGTTCTACAAAACCCGCTGTGAAGAGCTGACGCGGCAGCTTGCCGACATTCGCACGAACTACAATTTCGTAAACGACCCGCAGTACATAGACGCGCTTATTTTCGAGGAGAACGCCGTCACCTGTCAGCTTGGGCAGCTCTTCAAGGACGCGCGAAGCGAGGGGATCTCCATACAATTTCACGAGCGTTCGGACACTCGGTAAATTATTGTCGAATTTTTTGAATAATACAGAAATTTTGGTGTAAAATATTATCGCGGCAGGAAATGTCCGCATAAATATTCGTTAAATGTTCACAGGAGGAACAAGATCATGTCCAACCAGAATAATCAGAACAACCAGAACAATCAGAGCAACAACCAGCAGAACCAGAACAATCAGCAGAACCAGAACAACCAGAACGGTCAGAACAAGCGCTGAGAAAAGCCGGGGAACTCCCCGGCTACATATTTGAATTTATACACAATTGGTATGATATACTTTTGTGCAGTTCGCCGGATTTATTTTTTCTATTGCTAAAACGAAAAAGTATGCTATAATATAAGTGGTTAGGGGGAGATACCTGTCACAGAGGTACGCCCCCGTCACCCCATACCGAGAGCCGACTGTGAACGGCTCTTATTTTTTATCCGCTTCCTGCGACGAGCTATATACTCCGAAAACATCAATAAAAACAGTACTCTTTTTTGTCCGCTCCGCAGCCAAAAAAGAGAAAAAAGCCCCGTCCGCGTTCAACGGACAAAGCGCTCCGACCTCGATCGGCGGACAAAAAAGAGGACTGTTTTTTTACAGCCCCCATAAATAAAAAATAAACAGAGTTGTATACGGCATCATCGAAAAGCTCAAGCTTTCAGCTTATCCTCACCCACAAGCTCAATGATCTCCGACAAGATCTTGTCGGCGGCGCCCCGCTTTCTCATTTTGGCGGCGTTCTGTTCCATTGCCGCGAGCCTCGCGCGGTCGTTATAGAGCGCCGAGACCTCTTCAATCAGCTTCTCGGCGGTGAGATCCTTGTCCTCGATAAGCACCGCGGCGTTTTCGTTCACCAGCGCCATGGCGTTGTAATACTGATGATTTTCCGTCGCCTGCGGGAACGGCACGAGAACCGACGGTCTTCCTATCTCCGTAAGCTCCGTTATCGTCATTGCCCCCGCGCGCGAGATGATGATATCCGCCGCGCACATACAGGTGTACATATTGTCGATGTATTCGCGGAGATCCAGCCGCGTCTTGTATTCGCCGTCCTGCCGCACGCCGTTTTCTTTCAGCGCGTTCAGGAACATTTCGCGGTTTCTCGTTCCGTACGAATGAATGTGATTTATCCCGCCCGTCTTCTGTTCCCAGGCGATGAGCGCCGCCACGGACGCGGTTATCTTGTTAGCGCCCAGACTTCCCCCGAACGACAATACCGTAAATCCCTCGGGAAGCCCCAGCCGCTCACGCGCCGCTGAGCGTTCCTCTATGGGGATATTCGTGCGCAGCGGGTTCCCCGTTACTATGCAGCGGTCGGTGTTCTTTAAATGCTTCATAGCGTCCCCGCTGCCAAGCAGAACTTTGTCCGCCTTGTCGGAAAGCATCTTGGTCGCCATTCCCGGATAGGAATTGCTCTCGTGCGTGACGGTCTTTATGCCCATCTTCGCCGCCTGCCCGATGACCGTGCCCGTGACGTAACCGCCCGTGCCTATAGCCAGATCGGGCTTGAATTCCTTGATGATCTTCTTCACCGCTCTTTTGGCGGAGATAAGATAGCAATACGCCGCCTTGACGTTCTTCGCGATGTTGCCGATGCTGAGCCCGCGCTGAAATCCCGCCATTTCCACTCCCTTGAACGCGTAACCCGCCTTGACTACAAGGCGGCTCTCCATTCCGTTCGGCGTGCCGATGAACAGTATCTCCGTCTCGGGGAAGACCTGCTTTATCTTGTCGGCGATAGCCAGCGCGGGATTGATATGCCCCGCCGTCCCGCCCGCGGCAAATATTACCTTCATAAAATTCCTCCGTTATAACAGCGCCCCCGACGCAAACAGCGCCGAAGGCACTTCTGTTTTATCTCAGCTTTGCCCGTTTGCTGACCGACAGCAGCAGTCCCATTTCCCAGAGCTGTATCATCAGCGCCGTGCCGCCGTAGCTGAAAAACGGCAGCGAGATACCGGTGTTCGGTATGCAGCAGAGATTTACGCCGATATTCAGCAGCGCCTGGATCCCTATCTGGAACGTGATCCCCGTCGCCATAAGCGAGCCGAAGCGATCCTCGGCGTTTCTCGCGATTATAAATCCTCTGACGATAAAGAGCATAAACAGCAGAATGACTATCACGCCGCCGATCAGCCCGAATTCCTCTACCCAGATAGCGAAAACGAAGTCGTTCTGCGCCTCGGGCAGATAATTATACTTCTGGCTGGAATTTCCGAAGCCCTTGCCCCATAATCCGCCCGAGCCCAGAGCCAGCGCGGATTGATAGTTCTGATACGATCGCCCGAGAGGCTCCGACATCGGATCCATATATTGGATACGCTCCGTAAAGTAGGAGAAGTCGGAGAACTGAACGGCTACCACGATCACCAGCGCCGCCATGACCGCCGCCAACACCGCGGGCTTCATATTGATACCGCCCACGAACAGCATCACGGCGCAGGTCATAAACACGATAAGCAGCGCGGACAGGTGCGTCTGGATACCGAACAGCACGACCACCAGCGCTAAGAACAGCAGTCCCGGGCGCAGCAGCCCGTATTGGAATTTTCTGATAACGTCCTTGTTCTTCTGGATATAATACGCCATGAAGATTATCACGGCTATTTTCAGCAGATCTGACGGCTGGAACGTTCCGAATACGGGAATTCTCAGCCAACGCTTCTGACCGTCGAGCTTGTTCGATACGCCGAACGGCAGACAGAGCGCGTTCAGCAGGAACATCAGCACGAGTATTATATGCGAGAGCGTAAACGTATGTCCGCCCTTGGTCGTCCACTCACGCCTGAGATAACGGTAATCGAACAGCATCAGCGCGAACATTCCCAGAAGCCCCAGACCCGCCGCGGGAAGCTGGTGCTTTATGTAGTAGAACGAGTCGTCGTTCTCCTCATACGCCAAAGCGTGCCCCGCGCTGAACATCGCCGTAACGCCGAACGCCAGCAAAACGAGTATCAACGCCAGCATAGGCACATCGGCTTTTCCCTCGAAATTCCAGAACCTTATACGGTTGGGGTTTTCGTCCTTTTTCTTGACCTTCTTTGCTCTATCGCTTTTTGCGGCTTTTCCCTTCGGAACATTATTGCCGCGGACAGCCGCCGCGCCCGCCGAATTCATAGGAGCCGCCGTCCTTACTCTGTCGGGAGCCGCCGACCGCTGTTCAGCCGCTTTTCGCGGATTTTTTTTCGGCGCGGACATCTTCTTCGGCGCGCCGCCCGATCTTATACGCGCGGGTGTGCCGCCGCGGGACGGTCTGCCCTTTATCAGGTTCGGGACCTCGCCGCCCGGCATAGGCTGCCGAACGGTGGTATCCTGTCTATATTGCTCCATCCTCTACCCCCTGTTTGAAATTTCAAAAACACAATTTGGTTCGCTCCGGCGTTTTACCCGCCGATCCGTGTTTTGAAATATATTGCTCTCCGAAATAAACTATCTGCTATTTTGCGAACATCGTATACGCGAAGTATACCGCCAGCGCCCCGAACAGAACCGCCGTCCCCGAGAAGACCGCGTCGATCTTTATCTCGCTCCAGCCCGACAGCTCGAAATGGTGATGTATGGGCGTCATCTTGAAAAAGCGCTTGCCCTCTTTTGTATGATATATCTTCTTGGTGATCTTGAAGATCGTCGATTGGATGACGACCGACAGCGCTTCCAGCACATAAACCATAGCCGCTATGACCATCAGGAACTCGACCTTGCACCCCACGCCCAGCGCGCAGACGATACCGCCCAAAAACATCGAGCCCGTATCGCCCATAAACACCTTGGCGGGCGGGAAATTCCACATAAGGAAACCTATGCAGCCGCCTGCCGCGCAGAACGCCAGCAGCATATGCCCGCTCGCTCCCATTATCCCGGAAATGACCGCGAACGCCGCCGTATAGACCACCGTCACCGAGGAGCAGAGCCCGTCGATGCCGTCGGTGAGGTTGACGGCGTTGACGAGATACAATATCCCGATGCCCATAATTGGATAATAGAACAGTCCGAGATCCCACTGCGCGCCGCCCGGGAACTTTATCCACGTGTGAGATATCCCGCTGACATAAAGCGTGGCGAAATACGCGGCGATGATCATCACCTGAAAGATTATTTTCTGCAGAGGAGTAAGCCCCTCGTTATGCTTCTTCTTGACCTTGATGAAGTCATCGAGGAAGCCCATAAACCCGAACAGCAGCGCCATTACCGCGCCCGCCGCCGACGAGATGAACTCCGGCTTATCGAGACCGAGCCAGTCGGCGTTCCCCGACGAGCCGAGGACGATCATTCCCACGGCGAAGCTGACGCAGACCGCGAAAATAAAGGCGATGCCGCCCATAGTCGGCGTGCCCTCCTTCTTCGCCTTGTGCCACTTGGGACCGATATCGAGAATGGTCTGACCGTATTTCAGCTTGTGAAGCAGCGGTATCAGCCAATAGCCCGCCAGCCACGTCAGCACAAAGGCGGCGACGGCGGCAAAAACGCTTGTCCAGATCTGCATCTTTTTCTCCTTATTCGAATAGCAATTCGCGAATTGCCTGCGTTTACGCAGCGTTGTTTTCGGCTCACGCTGTTACTCACCCTTTATCTTATCCGCGATCTCTTCCATCTTCATGCCGCGGCTGCCCTTAAACAGGATAAGATCTCCGCTGCGCACGTTCTCCAGAAGATTTCTCGTCAGCTCTTCCTTGTTCTCGCTGTGGAAGACGGGGATACCCATATCCAACAGCGCTTTCGCGCAATAGCGCATCTCTCTTCCGTAAAGGAAGAACAGATCGGCGCAGTCCGAGAACCCCGCCAGTCCCGAATGAAGCTCCTTCGACTTCTCGCCGAGCTCCAGCATATCTCCGAGAACCGCGAGCCGCCGCCCGTCGTTCTTCATCGTTTTAAGAACTGTCAGCGCCGACCTCATAGACGTGGGCGACGCGTTGTAGCAGTCGAGTATCACGCGCACGTCGCCGCGCCGCTCTATCCGCTGCCGCATACCGCTGCCCTCATAGCCCATAAACGCGGGCACTATCTCCTCGGGGGCAAGCCCGAACTCTATCCCGACGCAGAACGCCGCAAGAGCGTTCATAACGTGATGCTCGCCCACCGCGGGTATCTTCGCCGCGTAGGTCTTGCCGTCATAATGCAGCGAGAATTCCTCACCGTTTTCGTCCTGAACGATATCCGACGCGTACACGTCGTTGTTTTCCGAAACTCCGTACCTTACAAGCCTTCTTCCGCCGAACTCCTCCGCCTTAAGCTTTCCGAGATACTCATCATCGCCGTAAATTATCAGCGGCGCGTCCTCTGTCGCCCCGTCGAGTATCTCCAGCTTGGCGGCGAGGATATTCTCGCGCGATCTCAGCTTCTCGATATGGCAAAAGCCTATGTTCGTGATGACCGCGCAGGTCGGGCGCGCCGTCTTTGACAAAGCCGAGATCTCGCCCCTGTCGCTCATTCCCATCTCGACGACCGCCGCCTCATACGTCTCGTCAAGACCGAACAGCGTTCTCGGAAGCCCGATATCGTTGTTGAAATTGCCGTCGGTCTTAAGCGTTTTATAGCGCGCGGACAATACCGCGCTTATCATATCCTTTGTGGAGGTCTTCCCGACCGAACCGGTAACGCCGCAGAGCTTCAAAGAAAACTTGTCGCGGTAATACCTCGCCAGCGCCAG
>CAYPWI010000079.1:5034-8008 GCA_964414395.1 uncultured Ruminococcus sp. | reverse complement strand
TCGCTTGGCGCTGAGTTATGTACGAAACACCGCCGAGGCGGAGGATATATGCCAGGAGGCTTTTATAAAGCTTGTGGAGAACAAAAGCGATTTCGCTTCTCCCGAAAACAGAAAGGCATGGCTTATCCGCGTGACGGTGAACCTCTCGAAAAATTTCCTTAAATCAGCACGCTTTACACGTACCGCCGAGCTTGACGATAACATTCGGGACTCCGTTCCCGAGGAATACGAAGAGCTTTACGACGCGGTCATGGCACTTCCGATCAAATACCGTTCCATCGTTCATTTTTACTACTCTGAGGGTTACGCCGTAAAGGAAACAGCGGATATTTTGAAGATCTCGGAAAGCGCCGTCACAACGCGTATGGCAAGAGCGCGCAAGCTGCTGAAGGGTTTACTCTTGGGAGAGGAGCAGAAATATGAAAAACCAATACAAGGAAATGTTTGACAGCTTCGCTCCTGTAAGGGAAGACGAGGAACTGTATAAAGCAGTTCTCGGCAGAAAGGCGGAAAATAAGATGGCTTTTTCCAAGAAAGTAATCATTCCCGTGATCGCGGCGGCTGTTTTGGGGACTACCGCAATAGGCGCGAGCGCGGCGTATCAGTGGAACCAGGCGAAGGCTATAGAGCAGACGGTAAACAGCAGCGTGGATTACCCGAAGTTCGATCTCTATAAGCTCGGCGGCAAGGAGCTTAATGATGAGATCAAGTGTGACGGTTTTACTGTCAAGCCTCTTGGCATTACGGCGGACGAACATTCCGCGTATATGTTCTACGATATCATCTTCGACGAGGGCTTCGACTATTCTCTCGGCGAGAACGAGGCATGGGTCTCTTCGTTCTATCCGCACCTTGAAGTATCATGGGTCACGGAATATTGGGGAACACAGCTTGAAAACAGGGATAGCTTGCCTGATCCTCATATGAGAGGTCACGCCGAAATGATAAACGCCGAGGGTAACGTCGCTCATATGTACACCGTTTTCAATCTTACCGGCATCACACTTCCCGGAAAAACACTCAATTACGAGATGCACGGGCTGTATCGTTATAATACCGAGACCCGTGAGACGGTGGGCGACGACCTTCTCGGAGACTCGAGCGTGGAATTGTCCGTTGACGTTGACTTCGATACCGTAAAGACCGTGACCTTGAACCCGAACAAGCGCGTGACGCTTTCGACCGGGGATACGGGAACTTTCAAGTTCATTGAGCTCAGCCCGTTCACCCTTAATACGGAGGTCGAGTGGGATAATTATGAGTATGATCCCGACGATGACAACGTATATAACACAAACGGAAAGTTTGATACCTACGAACCTATAGCCGACGCGAAACTGGCTTCGCTGAGGGTGAAATTCAAGGATGGGACCGTCAAGGACATCAACGCGTTTGCCGTCTATAACGGAAGCAGTCTTGCCTGGGAATATCCCGTCGACGTTGAGCAGATCGCGTCCGTGACTATCGGCGACTGCGAGGTAATGATCAACTAAGCTTTTTTCGCCGCCTGTCCTATCAATGAAAAACACTTCCCAATTATAATATCACTATGGCGGCAATAATTAAAGCTCCGAACTGAAAAGCTCGGAGCTTCTTTGTTTTCTGTCAAAGCTGCTTTGATATGATCTTGTCCAGAATTCGGTACAGATACATATCCTCCATATTCCATGTAATGAAGTTTGAAAGCACCTCGTAGCTTGCCACGAAAGTCTTTCCGCTCTTTCCGACGATCTCGCGGTGTATCAGGGAATGAACGCCCTGTTTTTCCACCTTGTCATGCAGCGCCGTGCTTTTGGTATTGAACATATTGATATTGTTTATTACCATTACGCCGTCGCTGTAGAAATATTGAAGATCCTCGTCGTAGAGATAATCCATCGTCTCGTAGATGAGATCCGAGTTCATAGGCTCCGCACCGGATTGGAAGAATACCGTTCTGTCGGTCTTGTTGTAGATAACTATGCGCTCTACAAGGAAGTATTTACATACGTCGCTGAGTATGCTTTCAAGCGGGTATACCTTTCCGCACTGATCGAGATCGACCATTCGGCAGACAGCCTCGCTCTTGCTTAAGCCTCTTCTTCCCGAGATACCGATAACATTGATGCTCGCGCGGAGAACCTCTTCAACCGTTCCGTGCTTTTCTCTCTCATACATGATATAGCGGTTCTTGCCCTTTTGCTTGGCGCGGTAGAGCATATGATCGGCAAGGTCGAACAGCGTGTTGAAGTTGTCCGTGTCGTCGGGATAGATAGCAACGCCTATGGACGTGCTGATGTGGAAGCCGTCTTTTTCGTCCGAATACGCTTGCAGCATATTGACCTTTATGCCGCGCAGAACGTTTTTGATATCCTCTTTGTCAACGAAGTTATCGAATACGACGAAGAATTCATCGCCGCCGATACGTCCGGTTTTTCCGCTGTCTCCCACCTGTTCGGCAATGATCGCGGCGGCTTTTCTCAAAACCGCGTCTCCCGTAGAGTGTCCGCGGGTATCGTTTACATTCTTGAAGTCGTCGATATCCACGATCGCGAGAGCCGTCCGCTTTTTGAGATCGTTTATGAGCTTCTTGCCGTAGTTCGTGATATCGTCCTTGAGGATAAGCCCTGTCAGCTGATCGCGGTGAACGAGTTCCTGAGCGGGCTTGATGTTGGAGCTTCCGATATTTCCAACAGTGCTTATATGGATATCACCGTCAAATATCGCCGTACCGATGTAACGGACATTTTCCTCGTCGCTTTTGCCGAGAAGAACACCCGTGAAGCTTCTTATACCGTTTTTCATGCTGTCCATAAATTTCTGGAGAGTCTCGGAGGGATCGTCGGAATATTCGAGCAGCTTTTTTTCGGCACTGTCATACCATTCCTTAAGCGAACACGAAAGAAGCTCGTTATATCCGTTTTCGTTATAACGAAAGCACTTGATGGCGTCGCCGGCATGGTCGTAAATATAATAAACGCTGTCAAACTGCGCG
>CAYPWI010000079.1:2501-5024 GCA_964414395.1 uncultured Ruminococcus sp. | reverse complement strand
CTCAGGTCAAAGAACCTGTCGGATAATTTTTCAAGCTCTATCATGCGCATAAGAACTTGTTCGGGGACATTCTCGTCATACAGGATACACGCCATGGGAACGGCATCGCCCTGCTGTGTGAGGATATCCAGAACAAAAGGCTTGTCAAAATACCTCGCGGCTATCTTCTCTTTCAGTATTTCGAGAGAATTTCCCGCCATAAGTGAGTCAAAAGTAGTGTAGAGCTTTTCCCCGCGGAAATTATAAAAATCGGAATTTCCGCTTATGTAGAAAAAGTCCTTTGTGGAAAATTTTACCTCATAGCAATAACCATATTGAGTATCCATAATATTACGCCTTGGGGAAGCACAGTGCTTCCATACTCCTTTCGGGTTTTTGTTTAGTGAGATCTGATACAAGAATGTGGGCTTGCGCTATTTTTCCTGTTGATTTTTAAGTACAAAATTCCACGCGTCGCGGCACATATCCTCAAGCGTTCGCTCGGCTCTCCATGAAAGCTCGCTCTCCGCGAGCGAAGCGTCCAGGAAAACATCCGCGCTGCCCTCGTCCGCGTCTATTCGGATCCCGCTTACCTTGGCGAAGATCTCCGCAAGCTCCTTGCCGGTGCAGCCGCGTCCTATCCCGAGATTATACGCGCGGTATCCGCCGCTCATCTCGCGGGCTTTCAGGACTGCCGCGGCGTGCGCTTTCGCGAGATCGGTCACGTGGATGTATTCTCCCACGCAGCTTTCATCGCTTGGCGGATAGTCGCTGCCGACTATCCGACCCAAGCCGTCGCGTTCCTCGAGCAGGGTCTTGTTTCCGATAAGTCCGCTGCTGTGCGCGCCGAGCGGCTGGTAATATCTGAGCGATATCATAGTCCAGATCTTGCCGGACTTGTACATTTCGTATATCAGGTTTTCTACCACCATTTTAGTGGTGGAATAGGGGTTCGTCGCCGCCAAGGGGAAGCTTTCGGTGATGCGCGAGTCGTGGCGCACGCCGTATACGGTCGCCGAGGAATCGAAAATAAATTTTGTGCAGCCGTATTTTTTCATAGTTTCGAGAATGTTGAACGTTCCGCGCAGATTGTTTGAATAGTACATCAGCGGTTTTCCGATGCTCTCGGTAACGCATTTGTACCCCGCGCAGTGAATGACCTGTTCTATCTCATTCTCGGCAAATATCTCATCAACGGCGGGCATATCCAGCATATCCGCCTCATAGATCTTGAATTCTTTCCCTGTTATGCGCTTTACCGCTTCCAAAGCGGAGGGGTCGGAGTTGAAGAAATTGTCCATAACCACGATATCCTCGCCGCGGGAAAGCAGCTCAACACAGGTATGCGAACCGATATAGCCCGCGCCGCCCGTGACCAACAGTGCCATAACGTCCTCCTTATCCGAATGGGAGATCAAAATGATCGTTTTACGCAGGATCTCCCGGTTTTTTATCAAATTCCGAATTAAATATTTATTAACTCAGTATAATTGTATCACAATTCTCGAAAAAAGTCAATAACTTTCGTCGAAAATAACAGGTTTTTTTGCCGCATTTTGTCAGAAAGCGGAGTATTATTTTATGGAAACCTCTTAATTAAACATAAAATACTACTTGAAAAAAGAAGGGTATTGTGGTATAATATAAATTGAGTTATTGTGCGGCTTTGTTTTAAAGATATTTAAAAGACAAAAGATGAGAGCTGCTTTTACGGGAGGTAACTTGATATGGCTAAATTAAAGGTAGCTGTTCTGTTCGGCGGAGTTTCAAGCGAGCATGAGATAAGCCTGTTGTCGGCTTATTCCGTGCTGAAAAACATTCCCGCCGATAAATACGACGTTTTTTGCGTCGGGATAACCAAAAAAGGGCGCTGGATGTATTATCCGGGCGAGTATGAGGATATCAAGACGGGCAAGTGGGAGCTCGATCCCGATTGCAGCACGGCTATTCTAAGCCCCGACGCTTTGCACAAGGGCTTCATAGTTATGGGAAATGATGAAAACTATATCCGCAAGGCGGACGTGGTATTCCCCGTGCTTCACGGCGCGAACGGCGAGGACGGCTCGGTGCAGGGTCTGTGCCAGCTGGCAGGAATGCCCTGCGTCGGCTGCGATATGACGAGCTCGGCAGTGTGTATGGATAAATCGCTGACGCATACCGTGCTGGACGCTGCCGGGATAAAGACCGCGAAATATATCGTTCTGAGAAGAGGCTGCCTCAATAACATAGAAGGCGCGTGCGCCGAGGTCGAGGAAAAGCTGGGATATCCGGTGTACGTAAAGCCCGCCTGCGCGGGTTCGTCGGTGGGCGTTTCTAGGGCTAAGGACAGCGAGTCGCTGAAAAACGGGCTCAAGATCGCGTTCGCGCACGGAAACAAGGTCGTTGTGGAGCGCGAGATCGTCGGCAAGGAAGTCGAGTGCGCGGTGCTGGGAAATTACGGCGGTCTGCTGGCTTCCGTGCCCGGGCAGATAACCCCTGCGGAGGAGTTTTATGATTACGATGCGAAATACAAGCTGGGGACATCCGTGCTGGATATTCCCGCGA
>CAYPWI010000079.1:0-2491 GCA_964414395.1 uncultured Ruminococcus sp. | reverse complement strand
AAGGCCTCGGCAAAGTAGCGCAGGCAGTCACTCTCACCGACGAGCAGATGAGCGAGCTTCGCGATATCGCGGCGAGAGCGTACATAGCGTGCGGATGCAGCGGATTTTCGCGCGTGGACTTCTTCGTTACTGAAAACGATATCATATTGAATGAGATAAACACCATTCCCGGGTTTACGGATATCAGTATGTATCCTAAGCTTATGGAGAATATGGGGATAGCGTATCCCGCGCTGCTCGACAGGCTCATCCAGCTTGCGGTGGAGAGGAACGCGGAGCGCTGATAAATACAAAAAAGGGAGAACCGAATGGAAAATTGTTCGATAACTTTGAAGGTTAAGCAGACCGTAGACGGCATCACCGACGAGTCGGAGCTGTATACGCGCGGCGAGTTCCGCTTTCACAACGGCTCGTATTATATCGATTATGACGAGAGCGAAGCGACGGGTTTTGACGGAAGTCACGCGCAGCTCAAGGTCGATGATAACATACTGTCGATGACGCGCACGGGCACGAATTTCACGGGATTGGTGTTCGAGAACGGCGTGCGGCATTTCTGTCACTACGGCACGGAGTTCGGAGAATGTATGGTCGGCATCACGACTTCGGTGATGAAGCAGAATTTAAGTTCGAGCGGCGGCGAGATACATCTCAAGTATTCCGTGGACGTAAATGCCGGGCTGATGACCGAGAATGAGATAAACATCAAAGTGAAGATGTAAAAAGCGGTGTAACGGCGGCGCATCAAAGGCGCGCTGCCGCCGGAACGACATTTCGCAAAGAGATGCAATTCGCGAAAGCGGTCGGTGCGGACTTGCTGCGCCGGGATTTTGCGGTTTGCGAATTGCTTTTCAAATCACGGGTTCAAGACAACATTGGGGCGGCGCATCAAAGGCGCGCTGCCGCCGGAACAACATTTCGGAAAGAGACGCAATTCGCGAAAGCGGTCGGTGCGGACTTGCTGCGCCGAAACTTTGCTGTTTGCGAATTGCATTTCAAATCACGGGTTCAAGACAGCATTGGGGCGGCGCATCAAAGGCGCGTTGCCGTCAAAACGACATTTCGGAAAGAGATGCAATTCGCGAAAGAGGCTGACGCGGCGTGGCGGTCGAAGCGGAGCGAAGACCGATACGACGCGTCAGCCTGCTAGCAAAGTTCGCGAAGCGGACTTTGCGCTTCGCGAATTGCTTTTAGATAAGAAAGGGACGTATATGTATTTTAACGCATTTAAGGAAGCAAAATCCGAGGTAAAGGAGATAATAATGAACGCTCTGGGGAGGCTGGTAGCGGCGGAGAAGATCCCGTCGGAGCCTCTGCCCGCGTTTCAGGTGACAGTGCCGGCGGATCCGTCGCACGGCGATTTTTCGGCAAACGCGGCGCTGGTATCCGCGAAGGTACTTAAGACCAATCCGAGAGCATTGGCGCAGCAGATCGTTGATGAAGCTGTGCTTGAGCACACGGGATTTGACAAGATAGAGGTAGCGGGACCGGGATTTCTCAATTTCTTTCTTGGGGAGAGCTGGTTTGCGGGCGCGGTAAAGAAGACGCTCGAGCTTGGCGATGAGTACGGAAAGACCGATATCGGCGCGGGCAAGCGAATTCTCGTCGAATTTGTGTCGGCTAACCCCACGGGACCTATGCACATAGGAAACGCTCGCGGCGGCGCTATAGGCGACTGTCTGGCTTCTCTGCTGCAAGCGGCGGGATATAAGGCTGACAGGGAATTTTATATCAACGACGCGGGCAACCAGATCGGAAAGTTCGGAAAGTCGCTCTCGCTGCGCTATATGCAGATATGCAGCGAGGCGGGACAGAAGGTCGTGTCGGAGTGCGGCGATGATACGGAGAAGTTCACCGAGACGATCTACAAGGATACGGAGACTTTCCCGATGCCCGAGGACGTGTATCTCGGCATGGATATCATCGAGCACGCGAAGAATTATTATGACAAGAACGGCGGCGGTATCCTTGCGAACGCGGACGAGGCTGCCCGTCAGACCGCGCTTGTGGAATACGCTCTGCCGATAAACGAGGCGCGTCTCGAGACCGATCTTCTGAAATACAGGATAAAGTATGATAACTGGTTCAAGGAGAGCAGTCTGCACAACAGCGGCGCGGTTTCGGAGGTCATAGAGCACCTTAAGGCGGGCGGTCACACCTACGAGAAGGACGGCGCGCTGTGGCTGAACGCCACCGAGCTCGGCGGGGAACAGGATTTCGTTCTGGTGAGCTCAAACGGTTTCCCGACATATATCGTCCCCGATATCGCGTATCATAACAATAAGCTGGTAGTCCGCAATTACGATAAGGCGATAGACGTTCTCGGCGCGGATCATCACGGCTATGTAAAGCGCATGAGAATATGCCTGCAAGCTATGGGTATCGACGAGAAGCGCCTTGACGTGGTTATGTGCCAGATGGTAAATCTGGTGCGCGACGGCGAGGTCGTAAAGCTCTCGAAGCGCTCGGGCAAGGCGATCACGCTCTCGAC
>CAYPWI010000078.1:2913-8012 GCA_964414395.1 uncultured Ruminococcus sp. | reverse complement strand
TCCCCCGCCGCGTCCATGCGAAAGCCGTCCGCGCCGTTCTCCAGCCAGAAGCGCGCTACTTTCTCATACTCGCGGCGAACGCTTTCATTGTTGAGCGCAACATCGGGCATCGTTCTCGAAAAAGACGACTGATAAAATTTATCGCCTATAGGATAATACTTGTCCGAAAGCTTTTTATCGGAGAAGTAGTAGTATTTTATATACGGGTCGTCGAGTTTTCCTTTGGAAAGGCTCTCCGCGGCAGACCTGAACCACGGGTGTTCCGTCGAGGTATGATTCATCACGAAGTCGAGAATGAGAAGTATCCCGCGCTTGTGACATTCCTCGGCAAGCCGCTTGAAGTCGTCCATAGTCCCGAATTGCTCACTGATCGAAAAATAGTCCGAAACGCTGTATTTGTGGTATGACGGGGACTTCATTATCGGCGTGAGCCATATCCCGTCACAGCCGAGGTCTTTGATGTAGTCAAGCTTGGAGATCACGCCCTTAAGGTCTCCCGAACCGTTTCCGCTGCCGTCACAGAACGAGGGAACGAAGATCTCATAAAAAACGCGGGTCTTATCCATTTCTGTCCTCCTTTTTACGCGCCGCCTTTTTCGGGCGGCATACTCTTTTCAAGTTTTCCGAATATACGTCTCAATACTACTATAGCCGCCGCGGCGAGAATGATCTCGGCTGTCGCCTGCGCGTAGGCAAGCCCGTAGAGCGGGAAAAAGCGGTTTAGGATAAACAGCGCGGGTATCTCCAGAACGATCTTTCTGAGTATCGCGAAGAGCAGCGACTTGCTGCCCATGCCGCACGCCTGGAACACGCCCACCGCGAGGAAATCCAGCGACAGGAACGGTATGCCGATGCACATTCCGCGCAGAAAGCTCGTGCCGTATGCCACGACCGCTTCGCTCTTCATAAAAAGCGAGATAAGCCCGCCCGCGAAGATGTAATAGAGCACCGATACGGCGGTAAGCCCTATCATCGCGATCTTTATCGTAAAGGTGATCGCCTTCTTCATTCGCGGAACGTTCCCGCTCGCGTAATTGTAGCTCACGAGCGGCATTATGCCCTGACCCAGACCCATGGAGATCTGCATTGGGACCATATTTATTTTGTAGGAAATCCCCATCGCCGCCACCGCGTCGGAGCCGAAGTCCGAGGTAAAGTTGTTGAGCACGGTCATTCCCGTGACGTTTAGAAGATTTTGTATCGCCGCGGGGATACCCACCGCGAAAACGCCGAACATAACAAACTTTTTAAACCCGAACTTCTTCGGATCGATGCAGACATAGGTCTTCCCGCGCTTCACAAACAGCAGTATGAAGAAGTACAGGCAGGCGGCGCAGTTTGACAGGAACGTAGCCAGCCCCGCGCCCGCCGCGCCCATATTCAGGAATTGCGGGAGAATGAAGAGCGGATCGAGTATAATGTTCAGTAAACATCCGCTCATCGTGCCGATACTCGCGTGGAGCGACGAGCCCTCCGCGCGGACAAGATAGGCTATAACGACGTTGAGTATCGCGGGGACCGCGCCGCAGCTCACCGTCCACTTGAGATAATCGCCCGTCGCTTTGGCGGTGATCTCGTCCGCGCCGAGAATGTTCAGCAGCGGCGTTTTGAATATCGTGCAGAACCCGCCGAACAATATCCCGCAGAACAGCGAGCAGTAAAACCCGAACGCCGAGCTTCTGTAAACGGTGTCGTAGTCCTTGCGCCCGAGACCTCGGCTCATCATGCTCGAGGAACCCACGCCGAACAGGTTGTTCACGGCGTTGAACGCCAGCAGTACGGGCGCGGCAAGCGTCACCGCGGAGTTCTGCACGGAATCGTTCAGTATTCCCACAAAGTAGGTGTCAGCGAGATTGTAGATGACCATAACAAGCGCGCTGATCATCGTCGGCACGGACAAGGTCATCACCGCGCTCGGTATGGAAGCGGTCTCGAATAACCGCGTTTTCTTTTCGTCTTCCATTATATCGCCTCGAAAGTTTACCTCATATCGTTATCAACATTTTATACGTATTTATTATATCACACGCGACCGACAAAATCAATATCTTTTTTGATTTGACAATATTGATAAGATGTGATATAATTTTTACAGCAGCCTCAAGAACGGTATGCGCCCAACGTCATAGACAGAAGATCGGTAATAAACATTTCGGCTTATATGAAAGGCTTTGATATTATGAAATACAGGCGGCGTTTATTCTCCCTTAAAGACCCTTACGGCAGCTCGGATGAACTGTTTTTGAAAGCAGTCCGCGAGAACTGCCTGTTCCATTACAAAAACTGCGCGGACTACCGTAAAATACTCGACGCTTTGGATTTCGGAGAACGTGAGATCTTGTCCGAAAAGCCGCTTCGTGAATATCTCGAAAAACTCCCGTTCCTTCCGACGCTTTTATTGAAGCGGCACAGAATGTATTCCATGCCGCCGCGGAAGATCACGATAACGGCTGCTTCCTCGGGGACGAGCGGCAAGTTCAGCGAGATAGGTTTTGATTTGGGCGGGCTTCTCTGCGGCTTGAAAATGGTTTTAAGGCTCGGCAGGCGGCACGGGATATTCTCTTTAGTGCCCTGCCGATATATCGTAATGGGTTACCGTCCGCACAAAAGCAACCGCACCGCCGTCACCAAGACCGCCTACGGGGCGACGCTGTTCACCCCGTGCGTCAGCAGAAGGTACATTTTGAATTACAAAAACGGCAAGTATATTCCCAATTTTGACGGGATCATCAAGGCGGTGCGGATATACGCGCAAAAGTCGCTGCCCGTCCGCTTTATGGGATTTCCCGCGTATACTTATTTTCTTCTGCGTGAAATGGAGCGGCGGGGGATCTCGGTGAAGCTCCCGAAGAGATCGAAAATACTTCTCGCGGGCGGCTGGAAGCAGTTCTACGCCGAACAGACCGACAAGAAGACATTCTATCATCTGGCGGAAAAAGTTCTCGGCGTCAGGGACAAGGACATCATCGAGTTTTACGGCGCTGTGGAACACCCGATAATGTACACCGACTGCAAAAATCACCACTTCCACGTTCCCGCGTACAGCCGCGTTATAATCCGCGATCCCGAGACTTTCAAGCCTCTGCCTTTCGGAGAGATCGGGCTTGTGAACCTGATAACCCCTATGGTCGCCGCCACACCCATCTTAAGCGTTATGACGGACGATCTCGGGGTGCTCCGCGACGGCGCGGCGTGCGGCTGCGGGATCCGCACGCCGTATCTTGAAATAATCGGCAGAGTCGCCCCCGACAGCATAAAGACCTGTGCGGCGGGCGCGGCGGAATTTTTATCGGAGAATATAAGATCATTATGATAATAGCAAACGGAAAACTATACAAGACCGAATATCAGGACAAGATACTTGCGAAGCTCGAAGATAAGATAAACAAGACCCTCGCCGAAAAAACGCTCTCGGCGGGTACGGTCATCGCCGCCGTTGACAGGCTCGGGCGTGAGATAGAGCGCGGTGCGTATGACGAGCGGATAAGCGCGCTCCCCGTCGACGATCCTCTGCGTTATAAGCGCATGGCGGCGGAGATGCTGAGCCGAGAATTCCTCGAATACAAGCTTGCTCTGGAGCTCGGCGCGGGCGATACGAGCGGCTTTGATGTGAAGAACACCGTCGGGGCGCGTATAATGCCGCTTGGAGTGCTGTTCCACATCGCGGCGGGGAATATGGACGGACTGCCCGCGTTCAGCCTTGTCGAGGGCTTGCTTGCGGGGAACATAAACATTTTAAAGCTCCCGCAGGCGGACAACGGGCTGTCGGTAGAGATCATCCTGAAGCTTATCGAATACGAGCCGCGGCTCGCGGACTTTATCTATGTGTTCGACACGCCGAGCTCTGATATCCACGCGATGAGGAAGATGGCTTCTCTCGCGGACGGGATAGCGGTCTGGGGCGGAGATGAAGCGACGGCGGCGGTAAGGGCGCTCGCTCCCGCGGGAGTAAAGCTCATCGAGTGGGGTCACAAGCTGAGCTTCGCGTATATTTCGGGCTATTCCGATAAAGAACGGGAGCTTTCGGCGCTCGCCGCGCACATCGCCTCAACAAGGCAGCTGCTGTGCAGCTCGTGTCAGGTGATCTATCTCGATACCGACAACGAGCGCGAATTGGAGAGCTTCTGTGAGGATTTTCTTCCCGTTCTGGAACGGGAAACACAAAGCCGCGTTCCCGCGTCGATAGGCGGAAGGGCGCATAACGCGCTTTTAAGGCATACCGAGCTTCTGGAGGATATCATAGGCGGCGGACCCGTGCCGCGGCTGTACAAGGGCAGAGGCTGTTCGCTGGAAATAAAGACCGACAGCGGATTGGAGCTGTCGGATATGATGTGTAATGTTCTTGTAAAGCCGCTGCCGCGAGGGAAGATCATCGCGGCGCTGCGCGAAAGTAAAAATCACTTGCAGACCGTCGGACTTATCTGTCGGGAAAATGACCGCGCGGCGCTGTCGGAGCTTTTCGCGCGGTGCGGTGTAACGCGTATAACAAGAGCGGGCACTATGTCGGATTATTTTGCCGGAGAGGCGCACGACGGCGAGTACCCGCTGAGACGTTATACAAGGATAGTAAACGAGGAGATATAGCTTTTGGTTATTTGGAGCAGTTGTGCTGCGACACTCCTTTTCCGTTATCGCGGATAAACACGCTGCCGTATACCCAGCCATGTGTTTCCTTACAGTCGTTTTTGGCGAACGGAACGCAGGTGGTCACTTCTCCGGTTTTAAGGTCTATCTCCACATACATCAGCATCGCGCCGTTGGATTTATAAGTCAGCACGCCGCAAAGCTTATCACCGATGCAATAGAAATCCCGCGCGCTCAGACCCATATCATACGCCCAGTCCTTTGACTGCGCGAACAGGATATCCTTATTATGGGACAGCTTGCAGTTCTTCATGTCAAAGTCCAGAAAGCGCGCGCCCATATCCGAAAAATATCCCCGTTCATCATATAACGCGGTTGTAACGCCCAGACCGTCGCCGTAGCGGAAAAGCTTTCCCATGCCTTTAAGATCACGCGTTTTATATACGTCAAACTTATCCGTCACAAGATCGTAAGCCGTGATACAGAATTCCTTTATCACATCGGGATTTGTGGAC
>CAYPWI010000078.1:0-2903 GCA_964414395.1 uncultured Ruminococcus sp. | reverse complement strand
ACAGATAACCGCCTTCAACACATATGTTTTCGCAAAAGCCGCCGTTTTTTTCTGCCGGTAATCCAAGTTCGGAGCATAATATCTTCTTCATTACGATCTCGCTTCCGTCAAGCGGTATCTGCGCGACAATAATTGAACTGTTTTCCAAGTCGGCGTACTCGAAGGCAAAGTAATAGATATCGTGTTCGGTGAGCTGAATAGAACAGTCGGGTATCATCTCCAACTCTCCGAGATCGATGTCCGCTCTTTTTACATCTCCCGGTTTTCCGTAGAAGATCGTATAGATGAAACGGGGTCTTTCATTATTGTGGTTGACAGAAAACGCGCAGATGTCGTCAAGCTCCGCGTATGTCTGTACCTGCCCCATGTCGGAGAACAGCTCGTTGACCGTGCTGTGACCGCTCATCTGCAAAACGGTCTCAACGGGGAAGTGCTTGCCGAACGAAAAGATATATTGTTCATCGGAAATATCCACACCGGATGATGAGATATCCATTGTTCCCGCTTCTCTCCAGCCGTCTTTAGATATATCTGTCAGGCAGTATTTTACCTCACGTCCCTCGGGCATATGATTTTGCGCGTTGATATAATAGAATATGTCGTTTTTCTGCTCGGGATATTTTTGACGGAAGCTCAGATAGTCCGATTTAAGGGACTCGGCAAAGCCCTCGCCTTCTATGTAGGCTTCTTCATCGCGGTAATCGGGGTCTGCGGGTATGGCAAAGCCGCATCCCGCCGACAATAATGTCATACCAAGTAATAACGCAATAGATAAGATCTTTTTCATAATGTTCCCTCCTGAAAAAAATGTCATCGATCCGACGGCTTTTGTAACGGAAGAAAGCTAGCCGTGCATCTCGAATAATGTGAACGCGTTTCAGTATTATCTGTATCATTCTTACTAGTACAGTTATATTATAACTCTCTTTTATCGATCTGTCAATAGCTTTTTTGAAATTTTTTTAAATTTTCCAAAGCCGCGCTGCTTCCGCCCGTAACATTCCCCGTTCTCCCCCACTTGACATATATCTTAATAAGTGCTATAATGTATAATATCGAATAAGGATCAGCCCCTATAGTTAAGGAAATAATATTATGAAAATGGTAATAATTGGCAACGGTAAAGCGGGAAGCAGCCTGTCCTCAATGCTCGCGAATGAGGGGCACGATGTGACAGTCATCGACATCAGCGCTGCCGCTCTTGAAAGAACTCAGAACACCGAGGACGTTATGTGCCTCGAGGGCAACGGCATCGACGCTGACGTTCAGCGGGAAGCCGCGGTGAATAAGGCAAGTATAGTCATAGCCGCCACGCATTACGACGAGGTGAACCTTTTGTGCTGCCTTATCGCGAAAAAGCTCGGCGCACAGAGAACGATCGCCAGGGTGAGAAATCCCGAATATTATAAGCAGATCGATTTTATAAGGGATGATCTCGGGCTTTCCATGACCATAAACCCCGAGGGCATCACCGCGGACGAGATACTGCGCGTTCTGATAACTCCCGAAGCCGCCAAGGTCGAGGTCTTCGAGAAGGGCAAGATGGAGCTTGTGGAGTATAAGATCCCCGACAGCTCACCGATACTCGACCTCAGCCTCATCGAGATATACAAGCGCACGCGGATAAAATTCCTGATCTGCGCCGTGCAGAGAGACACGGAGATCTACATACCGAGCGGTAATTTCGTGCTCCGCTCGGGCGACAGGATAAACATCGCGGCTACTCATAAGGATATAGAGCAGTTCTTCAAGATGAACGGTCTCATCAAGGACAAGGTGAAGTCCTGTATCATCGTGGGGGGCGGCAGGATATGCTATTATCTCACAAGAAGCCTTCTCGCGATGGGTATGCACGTAAAGATCATCGAGCAGGATCTCGAGCAGTGCAAGAAAATGGCGCAGCTGTTCCCCAAAGCGTCGGTGATCAACGGAGACGGCACCGATCAGGATCTGCTTCTCGAGGAGGGTATACGCGACGCGGACGCGTTCGTGGCGATAACGGGCATAGACGAGGAAAATATGATCATGTCGCTCTACGCCAAGAACAATTCCAACGCCAAGGTGGTCACCAAGGTGAACCGCGACAGCTACGTAGCCCTTGCGAGCCAGATCGGGCTTGACTGCATAATCTCCCCGAAATACCTGACCACAAGCTCGGTGCTTGCGTATGTACGAAGCCTTGACAACACCGAAAGCAATATAGAGTCTATCTATCATATTGTTGATGAGCGCGTGGAAGCGGCGGAGTTCAGGATAAGAGAGGATATGCCGTCGCTTCTCGGAATTCCGCTAAAACAGCTCAAATTCAAAAAGGATATCCTGATATGCTCCGTGGTGAGAGGCAGACAGGTGATAATCCCCGACGGCGATACCACAATAGAATTGAATGACTCGGTAGTGGTAGTTTCCAAGGAGCACCGCTTCTCGGATATCCGCGATATTCTCGAATAAACGTGAATTATATAAAACTTACTGTTCCCTCGCCTTAGGCGGGGGAAAACAAATATGATATAATTTATTTGCGGAGAGATCAAATGAACAAGACCTTAGTATTTCATTATCTGTCAAAGATGACGCTGGTAGGCTCTGCGCTGTTTCTGCTGCCCGCCGCGGTCAGCGCCTGTTATGGCGAATTCAACGCTATGCGGGCTTTTATATTCGTCGCCGCGGGGCTTGCCGTTTTATCGATCCCGATGGCGGTGATAAAGCCCAAATCGAGCGAGATGTACACCAAAGAGAGCTTAGTTATCGTCGCCATGCTGTGGATCGTATTCCCGCTGGCGGGGGCTATGCCGTTCTTCATAAGCGGGGAGATCCCCCATTTTGTGGATGCGGTGTTTGAGAGCATTTCCGGTTTTACTACCACGGGTTCGACTATTCTCGGCAATGTGGAAGGACTTTCG
>CAYPWI010000077.1:0-8026 GCA_964414395.1 uncultured Ruminococcus sp. | reverse complement strand
GATGGCTTCGGGAACCGATGAAACGCTCAAGGAACTGCTCTTCACCGCACTCGATGAACTGCTCTTCACCGCACTCGATGAACTGCTTTTCTCCACACTCGAGGAACTGCTCCTCACCGCACTCGAGGAACTGCTCCTCACCACGCTCGAGGAACTGCTCTCTGCCACGCTCGAAGAACTGCTCTTCACCACACTCGAGGAACTGCTCTCCGCCGTACTCGAGGAACTGCTTTTCACCACGCTCGAAGAACTGCTCCCGACCTCACGTGAGGAACCGCTCTGTTCCGCGCCCGAGGCGCTGTTCTCCGAAATAATATATGTACTCTCGGCGCTGCCAAAGCTCTCCGGTGAACTCTCAAACCTCTCATTGTTTCTGCTGCACCCTGTCAGAATAAGGCAACAGGCGAGTATCAAGACTAATTTTTTCATGGAATTATCCTTTCCGTTACACTAAACCTCAGCGTCAAGCCCTCCGCCGTTCACTACCCGAATTTCCAGCCGATGCGGAAGACAAACGATCGGCACCGCTCCCCCGCTTATCGCTCCCGTCTTGACACAGACCTTGTCGGGGCAGTCCGCTTCTGATATCATCACTGCCCCGTTCTTGACTACGACCGTGTTGAACCCACCCTCGCAAGTCACGGTGAATTCCGTGTTCTCCGAGAGCGAGACCGTTCTTATCACTTTTCCGTCCTGAATGATCTCCGCAGCGGGGTCTTCCCTCACTGTATCCTTCATAACGAACCACACGGCTATCCCCGCGGCGGCGATAACAAGCAGCGCGCCAAGCGCTATGATGTACTTCCTGCTCACAGCTTCCCCTTTCGTGCCTTCCCTTGCGATACAGTGAACGATGATCGGATAAAGAAAAAGCGCACCCAAAAGGCGCGCCGTATTTTCTTTTCGGAACTGTCAATTAGCTCTCTCTACAAGACCGGAACGCAGGCAGCGCGAGCATACGTTTACTCTGCAAGGAGTACCGTTCACCATAGCCTTGACCTTCATAACATTCGGCTTGAAGGTCCTGTTGGAACGTCTGTGCGAGTGGGACACCTTGATACCGAAGGTAACACCCTTTCCGCAAATATCACATTTAGCCATTTTCTACACCGTCCTTTCCTCTCAGCATGACGTTTGTATGTCAAGCACATGAAGTGTATTCTATCAGTAACAGATAATATTATATCAGAAATCGCCTCAAAATTCAAGTGCTTTTTTGAATTTGTCGGAACTTTGTGCAATTTCTACATATTTCCGAGAATGATACGCTGCGATTTGTTTAAATTTCCACAAATCCGACTTTCTTGCGGACCTTCTGCAATGTCTTGCGGGAGACCTTGAACGCCTTCTCAGCGCCCTTCTTCATGCAGTCCTCGATGTAGGACTTGTCAGCGGAGATGCGCTTAAATTCCTCCTGCATAGGAGCCAGCTTGTCCGCTACTGCCTCGCCGACCGCCGCCTTGAAGTCGCCGTACCCCTTGCCCTTGAACTCCGCCTCGATCTCGGGGAACGTCTTGTCCGTAACAGCGCCATAGATCGACATAAGATTGATGATGCCGTCCTTGCCCTCTTTCGCGCAGACCTCGGCTTCGCTGTCTGTAACAGCACGCTTGAACTTTCTCATGATAGTGTCGCGGTCGTCGAGCACCCACACCGAAGCGTTCGGGTTCTCATCGGACTTGGACATCTTCTTGGTCGGCTCCTGGAGGCTCATGACCTTGGCGGTCTCCTTAGTTACATATCCCTCGGGCATAGTGAACACGTCGCCGTAGATCCCGTTGAAGCGTTGAACGATGTTCCGAGCAAGCTCCAGATGCTGCATCTGATCAACGCCTACCGGAACGAGATCCGCCTGATACAGCAGGATATCCGCCGCCATAAGCACGGGATATGTGAACAGCCCCGCGTTTATGTTGTCGGGGTGCTTCTGCGACTTGTCCTTGAACTGCGTCATGCGCGACAGCTCCCCGAACTGCGTATAGCACGACAGTATCCACGCCAATTCCGAATGGTGGGGATTATGACCCTGAACAAACAGCGTCGATTTTTCGGGGTCAAGCCCCATGGCGATCAGCAGCGCGTAGCTCTCCTTGATCTGCGCGCGGAGCTTTACGGGGTCTTGCCGCACCGTTATCGAGTGCAAGTCGGCGATGCCGTAGGTGCAGTCGAACTCGTCCTGCATTTTCAGCCAATTGCACATAGCCCCCAGATAGTTCCCCAAATGCGGGGTATTAGTGGGCTGGATAAGACTTAATATCTTCTTTTTCTGTGCCTGTTCCATTTTTTGTCTCCTGTCTTTGTTAAAATTTGATATGTTTAGCTTTTGTTCGGAATTCGATCTCGCGCTCGATCACACTTTTGAGATATGCCGAGTCGGAAATTTTACCGAGCCAATTGCCGTAAAATTCCTCGAAGCTGTTCGCAAGCAAGACATAATACCCATCATTGGCGGTGTCAAATACCCGTCCTCTGTTTTCCCCTGTGACCGCCAGATCGAATGTGTACTGACAGCCTCGAGATCCCAATTCGAGTAACCCTTTCACATTCGCGTGATCGGGGTCATCGTCATCGCCGTATTCAAAATCCAAGATACGCTCGCAAACAAAATATTTTTCGGGGTGTTCTTTTACAGACCGGTCGTTAAATGGGAAGTCATCCGCGTATTTGGACTTCAGCAGAAGCTTTATCTCAAAGGGGCGCTTCAAGCGCTGCCGCTCCTTTTCATAACCCGGATCGCTTCTCATTATGTATTCCCTAAATGAATACAGCCCGTAATCCTCACCCGCGCCGCCGTCTCCGATCTCCGTAATAAATCGGAAATAGTCCTTGGGCAGCGTAAAACCGTAATATGCCTCGGCGTTTCTTACAAAATCGACCGGGATAGGGTCGTTCAGGCGGTATTTGTGCTTTGACGTGCCGAATACCATAAAATCCTTGTCGATCTCGGCTGCCGATTTTAGGATCATTAAAACTTCATTTCTGTTCATAGCAACGTTTATTTAAAGAACTCACTCGCGACTTTTCCGAGGATCTCCGTGCCCTTGTCAAGCTGCTCGTCCGTGGGCGTGGAATAGTTCAGCCTGAACGAGTGCGATACGGCGCTTTCGTCCGCTAAGAACGCGTTTCCGGGAACGACAGCCACCTTGTTCTGCACCGCGATGCGGCAGAACTCGTTCATATCATACTTTTCGGGCACTGTCGCCCAGATGAACAGCCCGCCCTCGGGGTTCGAGTAGGTGACGCAGTCGGGCATAGACGCGTGAAGATCGTCCAGCATACGCTTGCACTTATTTCTATATACCCCGCGGAGCTTTTCCAGGTGAGCGGGGAAGTCCACGGTCGTCACGAATTTATATGCTATCATCTGCGCCCAGATATTGGTATGAACGGTACTGGTCTGAAGCCCGACCACCGCCTTGGCGATAAGCTCCTTGTCCGCGCAGAGATATCCGACGCGAAGTCCCGGCGCGAGTGTCTTGGAGAACGTTCCCGCATAGATGACATTGCCGCTCTTGTCAAGCTCCTTGTAGTTCGCGACGGGCGTTCCCGCAAACCGAAGATCGCCGTAGGGATTGTCCTCAAGAATGTACACCGAATACTTCTTGGCAAGCTCCAAAACGGTCTTGCGGCGTTCGAGGGAAGTCGTAGTTCCCGTAGGATTGCGGAAATTCGGTATCGTATAGATGAATTTCACGTTCGGCTCTTTTTCGAGAACTTCTTCCAACTTTTCGGGAAGAAATCCGTCGTCGTCCGTGGGGATCCCTATAAGCCGTACCCCGTAGCTTCTGAACGCGTTCAGGGAGCCGACGAAGCTCGGATCCTCGCAGAGGATAACATCGCCCTCGTTGCAGAGTATCTTCGCAGTGGTCTCGATAGCCTGCTGAGCGCCCGCCGTGACGATAACATTATCGTTTTCCGCGAACATTTTTTTATTACGCAGATCGTTCTCCAGCCACTTGCGAAGCGGCATATAACCTTCCGTCACGGAGTATTGCAAAGCGCTTATCGGCTCTTTCGCGAAAATATCCGCGGACAGTTTCGCGATCGTCTCCACGGGGAACGTCTCGGGTGCGGGATTTCCCGCCGCGAAGCTTATCACCTCGGGGTCTGACGTGAACTTCAATATCTCGCGTATCGCGGACGGGGCGACCCCCGCGACCTTGTCAGAAAATGGTTTAAGCATATATCCTCCTGATTTGAATGGCAATTCGCGAACCGCAAAGTTCGCTCCGCTCCGCTGCGCGAACTTTGCCAGCAGGCTGGCGCGTCGTGTCGGTCTTCGCTTCGACCGTCACGCCGCGTCAGCCTCTTTCGCGAATTGCACGAGTTCTTTTAGTATTGATCGTTCCGCAGCGCACTTTAATGTGCCGCCGAAATGTTCATTGACTCGCGCTTTAAAAACTTTTTTCATTTTTCCCTACCTATTTATTATACAACACGCACATAATAATGTCAAGCGGATTTTTAATATTTGACAAATCGAAGATAATGTGATATAATAATAAGGAATATGTTGGAAAAGCGACATTCTCTGCCATATTTTTCCAAATAAGCCTTAAAAACACGATATAGAATTCTTTATCCATTGATATACAAGTCCTTGCGTATAAATTTTCCGAGACTCACAAAATTTCTTGAAACTTTTTTGTAAGATTTTCTGACTACTCTTGTGCAGGGGCTTTGAGCGGTTCGCGGGACTATGCCGTCAGATGGCGGCGCGCCTATCGGCACATCATTTGCGGGCAGCTTATAAAGCGAGGTGAAACTGCGTTGACAAAATCCGAGATCGATTCATATTTCAATGACGTATATTCCGCGACGTTCAAGGCAGTCTCACGTTTTGTCGCCAGCCACGCATCACGTTTTCACGATTGCGAGGATATAATCCAGAACGTGTACACGCGTTTCTATAAGCGCATTTCCGAAAAAGGCTTTGAGGACATCGAATCTCCCGAGGCGTTCGTCATCAATATTGCCAAATTCGAGTGCAGAACGTTCCTCTCGGGCTTTATAAAGCGCCGCGAGAACACCCGCAATTTCAGCGACTATTCCGCGGAAGAAACCGCGGCGCTGGAAGCGGATCTCTCCCGCGACACTCCTTTGATGGAGGAAGTCCTCGGGGATAAGCTATTAGCAAAGCAGATCTTCGATGACATTATGAAAAACGACGAGGTCACGGGGCAGATCTTCTACCTGCATTTCGTATGTGATATGAGACTGGACGAGGTCGCAAAGCGGCTCGGTCTCAACGTTTCCACCGTCAAGACCAAGATGTACAGGACCATAGAGCGTCAGAAGAAAAAATTTGATCTGTAGGACACATATCTCCGCGCGCAAGCGGCGGATATTCATATAAATATACTATATTAAAGAAAGGGTGAGACTTGTGAACAAGCGCGATTTTTATAAAGAGCTTATGAGCGAATATATGTTCGATAAGGATAAGATCTGCGCGAACGCCAAGAAGGGCAAGCTCGCAGGACGCAGACCCTTACCGATATATATAGGCATGACCGCCGCTGTAGCGGCAGCGGTCGTAGTCGTTGGCACGGTGACATTCACTTCGCTCGGCAGAAACAACGGCGCTCACATCGAAGCGTCTCTCTCGGCGCTCAACGAGAACCAGAGGCTCGAGCGCGCGCTCGCCGAGATGCAGAAAAACGAGGGCTCCGACGAAAAGATCGATGTTTATATCACTTTCAAGACCTGGCTTTCTCCCAAAGAGACTCATAACTTGCTTTTGCAGTTCTCGGATGTGGGCACTCCCGTAAAGATGCTGGTTATGTCGGATGACTCCAGAGCTATAGGAATGTCTGAGGTAGCCGCGGTATTCAAGAACAACAGCGGCGAGGTCAAAGCCGCGGTCATAAACTGCGCGGGACGCAGGCTTGCGGAGATAAACGCGAACGAGCTCGTCGTTCTGGCGGAGCCTCTTTCGGAAAAGGATGATCTCGCGACGATACAGCCCGTATCGCCCGATCTTCCCACGCCCGACACAAGCACGAGCGTTCCGGATAACTCAAAGCCCGACGATACCTCGGGCGGCAATAACAGCACTGTCGAACCGCCCGATATCGACGAACCTATCATTGACGATCCCGGCGGCGTTGACGATCCGAACTCGGGAAGCTCCAACAGCGAGCCCGATAACTCCGAACCCAACAGCTCCGACAATTCGGGAAGCTCAAGCGAGCCCGCGGTATCCGACCCGAATTCCTCAAATAATTCCGGAAGCTCCGATACGAGCGGCGAAAACTCCGGCGGCAATGAAGAGCCGCCCGCCACGGTCCCGGGTCTTCCCGAAGGTGTGACACTGCCGTATGAGGTTGAGAAACCGTCGTTCATCACGGACGATCTCGGCGCTCAGCGAGCGTATTTCCTCAGCGAGGACGTGTTCTACGTAAAGAGCGAGAACGCCGTATCGCTGTACAAGTGGGACGGCAAGAAGGAGACCCTCGCGGTCAGCCAGACGATAACCGACGCTAAGGTGGCGTGGGTATCCGAAAACGGCTTGCGTATGATGGTAAGCGGCGTTGAAAACGGCGTTCGCAGCAAGCTGTTCATAATTGACGCAAAGAATTGCTCTATCAATGATATGCAGATCGGCGAGATGCTCGGAGAGGGCTCCATAGCCGAGGCGGCATACAACGAGAGCCTTGACCTGTTCGCGCTGAACGTGCTCGACGATGACAGCCGCTATATCTACACCGCGAAGCTGTCGGGATATCAGCCGTCCGAGCCGCAGATCATAGCTTACGGTTCCAAGAACCTTTCGATGCTCGGCGCGTATAACAACGCGGTCTACTACGCTGACTTCACAAGCTCCTCCACCATAATAAGCAAATATGAAAACGGGGAAAATCTTGAAGTCAGGACGCTTGACGGAATGTTTATCCCGTCCATGAACTCGGCTTTCACACATTCGTTCATATTCAGCATCAGCGGGTTGGGCATCTTCGATCCCGCGACGGAAAGCGTGATCCCGATAATTGCCGACAAGGTATCCTTCGGCGCGTCCAAGCACAGCTTCTCTGACGGTAAGTCGTACTTCAAGCTGAGCGGCGGAGCGGTAGTTCCCGAAACAAGCATCACCGAGATAGCTAAGATAGATTTCACTCGCAGCTTCTCGTCAAGCTGGATGGCAGCGGTCAGCAACGGTTCCGTAAGGATCGTTCCGAGCATTTACACCAAGCGCGCGCTGAGCGACGGCATCGTCTTCGCTCAGCCTGTGGAGAACGCTTCGGCGGCACAGCGAGCCGCGGTCGATTCTTCGATCGGAATACTCAACGCCATGGCTTCGGGAAAGATCACGGAAAGCGGATTTGACACGAGCGAAAAGCTTATCGCTGCGATCGACGCCTGCTTCACCGAAAGCGAGGCACGGTATATCAAGGCAAGCTGCGAGATCTCCGAAACCGGCGCTCCGAGCTGTAACGGCGGCGGGCTTACCGCCACGAACGTCTCCGACACGATCCTTGTAATGGACGGCGAGCTGAACGGCACGCTGTATGTCAAGGTCGGGACATTCGACGGAATGACCGCGTACCGCAAGGTATCCATCACACTTGCAAACAACAACGGCAGACTTGTTATGGACTGCATAGTATAAGAAAAACGCGTCCCCGCAGCAGCGGGGGCGTTGTTTATTAGAGGTAATACTAATTTTCGATTAGAAGTAGACATAATATTGATAAAAAAAGTGCGTATAAAAGCAAGACTGTCAGATAAACGCGTGAGCAGCTTATGCCACCTATAATTCGGATAAAGCAGTCGGTGATACATTGGTCATAGCAGTGAAAGATAACATAATCGCTCGCATCTTCGATTAGTTCGTTCGGTAAAAATAACCTAATAGTCGTCGCAGCAAATTCTTGTCAACCTACGGACGGCTTACGTCACCTATATTTCGGATAAGGCAGTCGGTGATATATTGGTCATTGCTATGAAAGATCACATTATCGTTTGCATCACCGAAAAATGCGGGGGGAGGGGGTGGGGGAGATGGGAAAGGGGGGCGGGGGGAAAA
>CAYPWI010000076.1:0-8069 GCA_964414395.1 uncultured Ruminococcus sp. | reverse complement strand
CTCGTCGTTCGGGTCGCCGAGCACGAACAGTCCGTCAAGGTAGTGATCCCAGTGACCGGAAATTTTATACAATTCGCGCTTCGCCATATACGGCGTTTTGGTGAGCTGGCAGCCGCGCTTTGCCTCCACGTCCTCTACCCAGCGCTGGAGTATCTGAACGACTTTCGCGCCCTTGGGCAGCAGGATAGGCAGACCCTGACCGATATAGTCGACTGTGGTGAAGTATTCGAGTTCGCGTCCGAGCTTGTTGTGGTCGCGCTTCTTGGCTTCCTCAACGCGCTCAAGATAGGCGTTCAGCTCGTCCTTTGACGGGAACGCCGTGCCGTAGATACGCGTCAGCATCTTGTTCTTCTCCGAGCCGCGCCAATACGCGCCCGTAACGGAAGTCAGCTTATACGCCTTTACGGATGATGTGCTCATCAGGTGGGGACCCGCGCAGAGGTCGGTGAAGTCGCCCTGCCTGTAGAACGAGATAGGCTCGCCCTTGTCGGCGTGCTCCTTGCAAAGCTCGACCTTATAGGGCTCGCCCTGCTCCTCGAGATACTTTATCGCTTCGTCGGGAGACATCTCGAAGTGTTCGAGCTTGATGCTATCCTTGACGATCTTCTTCATTTCGGCTTCGATCTTGCCGAGCGTCTCGGTGGTGAACGGCTCGCCATTATCCGATACATCGAAATCATAATAGAACCCGTTGTCGATAGCGGGACCTATTGCCAGCTTTGTTTTGGGGAACAGGCGCTTTACCGCCTGTGCTAAGATATGCGATGCCGTGTGGTTGAACGCCCTCTGCCCCTGTTCGTCCGCGAACGTCAGCAAATTCAGCGTGCAGTCCTTGTCGATCGTCGTGCGCATATCGCACACCTTGCCGTCGATCTCCGCGGCGCATACAGTTTTTGCGAGACCGAGCTCACGCGCGATGTCAAACGCCGACATACCCGCCTCGAACTCTCTTGCCTCTCCGTTTTTCAGTGTTACCTTCATTGTGATCATTTCCTTTCCGACAGACCTACGAACGTCTGATCGATAATTTACCGCTTCCCCGTCGGGGGATCCGGTATGGTTCGCGGACAATTCCGCGTGAGATATACATTCTCATTTTATATTGTACATCAAAAGGCGGCAAAAGTCAAGCGGACTTGCCAATAAAATCCGTTTTTTCGTCCTATTTTCACCAAGCTTTCTTACTCGGTGAGTTCTTTTTGTCCTCTGTCGGCGGAATTATCGGCGTTTTGCGGAGCTTTTTGAAAATTATTTGCCTTACTGTTATATTTATGTGTAATTTTTAGCAAAAAACTCTTGACATTTTGAAAAAAATAGGTTAAAATATAAGTGGGTATAACTGCACGGGAATAATTCTTGTGCATTGGGGAAGAATGGCTCAATTCGGAGCCGTTCCCCCTATCGGGAATGTACGGGCGTTACAAGCGCGCGGTTGTTATCCGATAGCCCGATACCAAGCAGTGCTCCGAGAGCGGCTGCGGCTTTTCAGCGCCGAAAACATTTTATGTTTTCAGCTGTCACAAACCACCGAGCAAAGTCCCGCCGGATAGGTAGAGGCGCGGGGCAGAGCGGCGGCAGCGATTTGAGTACGGCAGGGAGAAAGGGCTGCTCAGTTCTCCGCGGGGTCGCGGAAGTCTCCGCAGGTGCGGTTTTATTCATTCCGCGGGAGCGCGGAAATTCCCCGCAGGGTGCGGTTTTGTTCGGTTCGCGGGAGCGCGGACAAGCCCACGTAAACGCGGATATATTTGTACATTGTGCGAATGACACGCGGGAATGTGGTTTTTCTCATTCGCGAGGTTCGCGAAAGCTTTCTTTGCCGCGGGTGCGGCGAAGGAATAATTCCGCGTTAGCGGAATTTGTCCGCGTTATGCGGAATTGGCGCGGGAAATTGGTTCCGAGCGCGATACGGGGCGGTAAACCGAGCGATCGATCGTTCCGAGGCTCACTGCCGCGATCGGGTATACTTGCTGATTTTACAGCGTGCCAAAGTAATTTGATTTGAACGTTCATTTAAGAGGGGTTGTATCACGAAAGCCGAGAGGTGATCGCGATACAGCCCCTTTTCTTATCCCGGGGCTGAGATCTCCCGTCCGCGGGCGGGGCGCTCGGACATTGCCGCTAAGCGGAGCAGGAGCGCGTTTTTTGTTTATTATCCACAAATAGCGGCAGGAAAATTGTTAGTTTTATTTACTTTAAATCTATAGACAATTTAAATTTAATGTGATATAATAAAAGTGGATAAGAATGATCAGACTTCTTTTCTGAACTTAGGCTTCTGCCTTGATAATAGGGGGAATTTGTTATGGCAAAGAAAAAACTTTTTGGCAATAATATCAAGCCGTCCTGTAAATACTGCGAGATGGCTAAGTCCAGCGAAGGCGAGGTCATAATCTGCGAGAAGTTCGGCGAGGTCAAGGCGTATGACGCTTGCAAGAAGTTCGTGTATGATCCGCTCAAGCGTATTCCCAAGAAGGAATTGTCGCTTGCGAAGTCTGCTGTCAACGACATAGATTTTTGATACCGATCTTTGATCGGTATCGGGCAGTCGATATCACACAAAATGGGATCAAAGAGTGCCGCGGAGCTATGCCGTGCCTTTTGATCCTTTTTGTTTTGCTGTGGAACGCTCTTTGAAAAGGGGGTGCCGATATATGGAGGTTTATGATACAATTTGCGGGATAGACGCGCAGTGCTTCAAGACTCCGTGGAAATGGGAATCCATGGTGTTTGAGATATCACACCCGCTGTCCGTAAGCTCGGTGGCGTGGCGTGACGGACGAGTCGTCGGGTTCGCGGTCGGAAGAGTTATCGCGGACGAGGCGGAGGTCATGAAGATCGCGACGCTGGAGAAATACCGCCGTCAGGGAATAGCCCGCGAGATGATGACGGAGATCCTCAATAAGATGCGCGAAAAGGGTGCGGTCACCTGTTATCTCGAGGTCGCCGGCAGAAACAGCTCCGCTATCAAGCTGTACAAGAGCTTCGGATTTGAGGAAGTTTACGTGCGTCGGCTGTATTACGGCGACGATGACGGGATAGCTATGAGGCTGACATTATAGCATTGGCATTATATAACACGAGGGGCTGTTTTTTTACAGCCCCGCTTTTCTATCTTACCATAACATTCCCGTCTCCGAGCAGCGCTTTCAATTCTTTGATAAGCCTGTCGCAGATACGCACCCCGCGCACGCCCGACGCAGAGCGCACCTCGCGCGTATCGGCGAAGCAGAGCTTGACCGGCGACACTCCGCAGAATTGCAGCAGCAGGCTCACCGACTTGGTGATATTCGGATCGTCCGCCGCGCGGAAATTCAGAAACAGCGTTTTGCGCGGCTGCTCGGGAAGCGTCTCCGCTTTTACTATGCTCGCCGCCGCTAGGCTCTTTCTGTCCTTTCGAGCCGAGACCTTGCCGCGGATACAGTAAACGTCCCCGACCTCGGGTCGTCTCACTTGTTTGAACAGATCCGAGAACATCACGCACTCCGCCTCTCCCGAGCCGTCCTCAAGGCTCAGGAACATCATGGGGTTGCCCTTTTTATCGGTATGCGGATCGGCTCGGGTGAGGAGCGCTATCACAGAGACCTGCGCGCCCGGATCGAGCCGCTCCAGATCGGCGGCGTACACACAGTCCGCGGAAGCTCGGGCGATGTACGCGGAAGCCGGGTGTCCCGAGATATACACGCCGAGATATTCCTTCTCCATGTTGAGCAGCCGTATCTTGGGGAAATCGTCGCGCTTTGGGAACGTGAATTCCCCGCCCTCCTCCTGCTCGAACAGATCCATCTGCCCGCTCTCTTTTCTTGAGAACTCGCGCGACGCGTAGTCCAAAAGCGCGTCCATGCCGTCCAGCAGCTCGCGGCGGTTCTCGGGGAACAAGTCGAACGCTCCGCATCTGATAAGCGCTTCCGTATAACGGCGGTTGTTGTCGTGCTTCGCCATTCTTACGGCGAAGTCCGCCGCGGAGGAGAACGCTCCGTTTTGGCGTTCGAGCGCTATTTTATCCGCGAAGTTCCGTCCCACGCCGCGCACCGCCGCCAGTCCGAAGCGAATAGAGCCGTTTTCGGCGGTAAAATCCGCGGTGCTGCGGTTCACATCGGGCGGCAGCAGCTTCACCTTATTGAACGCGAGGTCGGCGAGGTATTCCGACAGCTTTTCGGGCTGCGTGGAGATCATCGCCGCCATATATTCCGCGTAATAGTGGCATCTGAGGAACGCCGTCTGATACGCCACCGTAGCATACGCGGCGGCGTGCGCCTTGTTGAACGCGTAGGACGCGAACCCCGACATCTCGTCGAAGATCTCGTTGGCGATCTTCTCGGGAACGCCGTTCTTGATAGCTCCCGCGTTGGTCTCGGTGCCGTAGATGAACGCGCCGCGCTCCTTTTCCATTTCCTCGTGCTTCTTCTTAGCCATGGCGCGGCGCACGAGGTCGGCTCTTCCGTAGGAATACCCGCCTATGACGCGGCAGATCTGCATGACCTGCTCCTGATAGACTATGCAGCCGTATGTCACCGAGAGAATATCACGAAGGAGCGGGTGTTTGTACTCGATCTTTTCGGGGGCTTTGTGGCGGTTTTTGATATAGGTGGGAATAGAGGACATAGGTCCGGGGCGGTAGAGCGCTATCGCCGCTGTCATATCCTCAATGGACCGCGGTTTAAGATTTATGAGAACATTTGTCATGCCCTCGGACTCGAACTGGAACACCCCGCAGGTGCCGCCGTTCCCCAGCATCTTGTAGACCTCGGGATCGCTTTCATCAATGGCGCGGATATCGAAATCGGGCTGACTTTTTCGGATAACGTCGCACGCCTTGCGTATGGTCGTAAGGTTGCGAAGCCCCAGGAAGTCCATTTTAAGAAGCCCCAGACGCTCCAGCGCGGTCATGGTGTACTGCGCGGTCAGCCAGCCGTCCTCCGATTGAAGAGGAACATACTCGGCGGCGGGTTCGCGCGTTATGAGAACGCCCGCCGCGTGAATGGTGGTGTGCCGCGGGAAGCCCTCGATCTTCATCGCCGCGTCTACGAGGCGCTTGATCTCCGCGTCGGAGGAATACAGCTTTTTGAGTTCTCCGCTTTCGAGCTCTTCCGAAAGCGTGCCGAACGCCGAGACAGACTTTGCGGCTATATCGGCGGCGCTTTGGGATATCCCGAGAACGCGCGCCGCGTCCCGTATCGCCGCCTTGGATTTAAGCGTATCGAACGCGACTATCTGCGCCACGTGATCCGCGCCGTATTTTCTTCTGACGTATTCGATGACCTCGCCGCGGCGTTCGTTGCAGAAATCTATGTCGAAATCGGGCATGGAGACGCGCTCGGGGTTTAAAAATCTCTCGAAGAGCAGATCGTATTTCAGAGGATCTATGTCCGTAATTCCGAGGCAGTAGGCGCAAAGGCTCGCCGCGCCGCTTCCTCTGCCGGGACCCACGGGTATGCCGCTTGATTTCGCGAACCGCACGAAATCCCACACGATCAGGAAATAGTCCACAAAGCCCATTTTGATGATTATGCCCTGTTCGTATTTCAGACGCTCCTCTATCTGCGGAGTGATATTGCCATAGCGCTTTTCCGCGCCCTTTTGGCACATTTTGATAAAATACTCGGTGTTGTCGGTGACGTTTTCTTTCCTGAAAAGCGGCAATTTGGTCACGCCGAACTCGAATTCAAAGCCGCATTTCTCGGCGATCTCGGCGGTGCGCGATAACTCCTCCTCGGTGAAGTATCGGCGCATTTCGTCATAGCTTTTAAGATAGTATTCATTCGTGGGGAGCGCCGCGGGGTCATTATCGGAGAGCTTCTTGTTCTTGCCTATGCAGGACAGCAGCCGCTGGATCCCCGCGTCTTCCTTTTCCACATAATAAACGTTGTTGACGGGAACGGCGGGGATCTTCGTCTTTATTGAGAACTCGCGGAGCTTATTGCAGAGCCGCGCTTCCTCGGCGGTGTTATGGTTGGACATCTCGAGATAGAGGTCGTCCTTGAATATCTTCCAATAACGCCGTGCCGCGGAAAGCGCTTCTTCCTCTCGGTTTTCGAGAAGGCGGCGCTGTATCTCCCCCGAGACCGCGCCCGACAGCGCGATAAGCCCCTCGGAATGTTCCGAGATGCTCGCCATATCGGTAAGGAATTCTCCGCCCGCTTCTCCGCGCTGTTCGGCGATGATGCGGCAAAGATTTTTGTAGCCCGTCTCGTTCTTGCACAGAACGGTGAGCTTGTACGGCTCGAACCCGCGGCGGGGAGCAAGACGGCTGTCCTCGGCTATGGATAATTCGCAGCCGATAATGGCTTTAATGCCCTCTTTTTTGCACGCGTCGAAGAAGTCTATAGCTCCGTAGAGCGCCCCGCTGTCGGTCAATGCGAGCGCGGACGCGCCGAGAGCCTTTGCCTTTTCCGCGAGCGGCTTTATACGGCAAGCGCCGCTTTGCAGGCTGTAGCCCGTATGCACGTTTAAATGAACAAATCCCATAACAATTAGAAATCAGAAATAAGAGGTAAGAGGTAAGAAGTCGGCGGAAATCTTACTATCTTATATCTTATTTGAATATCAACATGACCTATTAGAAATAAGAGGAAAGAAGTAAGAAGCCGGCAGAAGTCTTACTATCTTACATCTTACCTCTCAATTTCTTATTCTTACTTCTAACAAAAACAGGCTCAGCAATAATGCCAAGCCTGTTTGCTCGAACAAACGTAAATTTCCCGATCAATACTCGGAATTAGTCGGCTTCCTTAGCGATAACGACCTTATCCTTGTAATAACCGCAATTACCGCAAACTCTGTGAGCGAGCTTCAGCTCACCGCAGTTTTTGCAGCGGGATAAATTCGGGGCGGATATTTTCCACACCGCAGAACGTCTTTTATCACGTCTTGCACGAGATACTTTCCTCTTCGGAACTGCCATAATTGCACCCCCCTCTTCTCAATTGACAATGGACAATATATAGTGGATAATTATACATCTCATACACAATTGTCTGTCATTGTGCTTTTTTGATATCGAACAAATATTATTATAGCACATCACGAGAGGGTTGTCAAGTACTTTTTTAAATTTATTTAAAATTTGCGGTTTTCGCACCGGTCGGCTGCCAAGCAGCCGACCTATCACGCTGCCACCGCTTTGCATAGCAAATCGGTGGCAGCTATTGCGAAAAACCGCGTTTTACGCGATAAATTTCTTGACGTTCTCGGGGAGCTCCGAGTTATCCGCGGAGACAGTCAGCGTTACCGTGGTGGACGGCGTGATCTTGGAGAGCTTCTCAAACATCTCGCCGAGCTTCGCGAAGTCCTTGCCGGTGATCTTGAGCGTCGCGTCAACAAAGATATCCGTGCAGTCGTGGTCGGAAGACAGTATTCCCGCCACAAAGCCGTAGAACGCGTCAACGCCCTCAACCGCGTAATCCTCGATATTTATCAGGCGAACCTTGTAGGTGATGTCGGTGTTCAGCGAAGAACCCTTCTGGATAGCGACAACATTGCCCTTAGATACCTTTTCCGCGTTGTGGATAGCGTCGATAAGGATCTTGGTCTTGCCCGAGCCCTTCTTGCCTGTAATAATTTTAACCATTGTGTTTTCCTCCATAGATATAATTGATAACCGATCACGGATGATCATTTTATCCCTTGTCGGGCAAATAATTATCCGGTATCCATTATACATTTTCCGTTGTTAAAGTCCGAGCTTCTTTTCAAGCGCCGCCTTTTGTTCCTCGTAGCCGGGCTTGCCGAGCAGCGCGAACATATTCTTCTTGTAGCTCTCAACGCCGGGCTGATCGAACGGATTAACGCCGAGCATATATCCGCTGATAGCGCAAGCCTTCTCGAAGAAATAGATGATCCAGCCCAGCTCATACTCGTTAAGCTCGGGAACTTCAAGCACGATATTCGGAACGCCGCCCTCGGTATGCGCGATAACGGTGCCCTCAAACGCCTTTCTGTTGACGACGGACATATTCTGGTTGGACAGGAAGTTCAGCCCGTCGACGTTGGTCGGATCGTCATTGAGGAACAATTCCTTCTGCGGCTTCGCGAACTGTATAACGGTCTCGAACATCACTCTCTAGCCTTCC